>CAMFJP010000094.1 GCA_945957075.1 uncultured Chlamydiae bacterium | reverse complement strand
GGGGGTAGCAGCTGCATCTTTCCCAGCATTGGCATCGCGGGCCTATCCGGATTCTCCAGCAAGAGCTATCTGTTATGGCGGCGTAGTTGGTAGCGTGCTTACTCGTATGCAAGGTCCTATTGCTAACTTTACTTCTAGAGTGATTGATCCTCCTTGTGTGGGCGCGCCACAAACAGAGCGTAGCTTTCTCGGGGCTTTTAAGGATCTAATACTTTCTTTTCTCGAGAAGATTCGTTCTCTTTTTCGATCTTGTTAATAGACCTCTTGCGTAACTCCATTTGTTTGGTAACGCTGCGCTTTTTGGCAGCTTTAAACCCAAATTTCTCGGCAATATGCCTCCATATTACCTCGAAATTTGGGTTTAAAGCTGCTCAAAAATCACAAGCGTTACCAAGCAAAGCGAATTATGCAAGAGGTCTAATTTATTTTTTTGGTATAACCCCAAGGAATAGTGTTTTTAAGGGGGTGGGGTTTTGCCTGATTGGGATAGGGTGTGCGCACATAAGCGTCATGGGGTAAATGTGCCTTTGTCTGCTGTGCGCACACAATCTAGTTGTGGGATCGGGGAGTTTTTAGACCTTTTGCCCTTGATTGATTGGTGTCAAGGGGTGGGGATGGGAACGATTCAGCTTCTCCCTCTTAACGATTCTGGGGAAGATCCTAGTCCCTATAATGGGGTTTCTTCTTGCGCTTTGCATCCAATTTACCTGTCTATAAGTCAATTGCCACGTATTCCTTTTTATTTGCAAAAACAGTTAGATCCACTGCGGGTTTTATCAGAGCTGCCGTATGTGGATTATAAAACTGTTTTGAATATGAAAATCCAGTGGCTACGTAGCTATTTTGAAGAAGTTGGGGAGTCTGGGGAATGTCAGAACTTTATGCAATTGTACCCTTGGGTTGAGGGCTATGCTTTATTCAAGGTGCTCCAAGGGCAGTTTCCTGGAAAAGAGTGTAGGCTGTGGCCTCCTGCTTTTTTATCGATGCGGCCTTCTGAGTATAAGCGGCTTTTGGAGCATTTTAAACGGGAGACCTTGTTTTTTGTATGGTTGCAGCATCTTTGTTATTCTCAGTGGGCAGAAGTTAAAAATTATGCTGTCAAAAAAGATGTTTTGCTGATGGGGGACTTGCCCATTTTAATTAGTAGACATAGTGCAGATAGTTGGCTTCATGGGGATTTATTTGATTTCCATCTACATGCGGGGGCCCCGCCAGATATGTATATTCAAGAGGGGCAAGATTGGGGTTTTCCTTTGATTCGTTGGGATGAAATGAAAAAAGATGGATATGCATGGTGGAAGGAGAGGCTCCGTTTTGCAACCCCACTTTATGATCTTTACAGAATAGATCATGTTGTGGGTCTTTTTCGCATTTGGGGTATTTTGCCGGGGAAACCGCCGAGAGAAGGGAGGTTTTTTCCTGAAGATCCGGCGTTGTGGGAGGAGATTGGAAAAGAGGTTTTGTCTATTATGTTAGAGGCTTCGCCCCTTTTGCCTGTTGCAGAAGATTTGGGAACTGTTCCTGATATTGCTCGGGTGGTATTGAATCAGCTTTCAATTGCTACGACCAAGGTGATGCGTTGGGAAAGGTATTGGGATAAAGATGGGTCTTTTATTCCTTATGAGCTTTATCCATATTTAAGTCTTACAACTGTTTCGACGCATGATTCTGAAACTTTAGCTCTATGGTGGGAAAAAAGGGCAGAAGAGGCTAAAGTATTTGCGTCTGAAAAGGGATGGGTTTATACCGCTTGTCTCTCTTCTCAAAAAAGATTTGAGATATTGCGGGATAGTCATTTGACGGGTAGTCTTTTGCATATAAATCTTTTTCAAGAGTATTTGGCGCTTTTTCCAGAACTTATATGGCCTATAGCAGAAAAAGAGAGAATCAATATTCCAGGTACGCAATTGTCCACAAATTGGTCATATAAGTTTCGATTGCCCCTAGAAAAAATTATAGCGCACTCAGGCTTAAGATCCGCAATGGGACAGCTTTTTCTTTTATTTGTTTTAATAAGCACCTCCCTTTTTGCTAAAGAAGAGCATAAATTGCGAGCATTATATAGTAGTGTCGATCCAGGCTCTCTTTCCAAACAGCTAGCGTTTTATGAGCTGTATCCAGAAAGTATAGAGGGGAAAAAGGCGCTGCATAGGATTTTCCATCTTTTGCATATCGATCAGGGTGTTCTTACAGATTTGCCTCTTTGTTCTTTGGATATGTGGACCTCTTTGGTAGCCGGCCAGCCTCTGCCGGCGCAAATGAAAATGGAACAAGTTGATTTTATAGAGAAGCTATCGGAGCATTTTGCAAATCGTGCTTTACTTGGTAAACGCGCGCAAACTGTAGACGAGCTTGCCTCTTTTCCTCCGGAAGAAATCGATGTAGGAAGATCTATTTTGTTGCATCAGTGTCCAGAGGATGCCGTTTTAAGGCATTATGAGGCCTTTTTAGATCTTATGGCTTTGCATATAGAGGCTAGGTTTTGTGAAGGGATGTCTAAGGAAGAAAAAATTCGTATTATTAATTCATTTCTATTTGAAGAGATGCAATTTAGGTTTCCTCCGCACTCTTTGCATGTGCAAGATATTGATTTGTATACATTTCTTCCCTCTGTTTTAGATGGAAGGCAGGGGGTGTGTCTCGGCGTATCTGTTCTTTATATTTGCCTGGCGCAGAGGCTTGGAATTGAGCTAGAGGTTATTACACCACCTGGGCACATTTATGTCCGTATTAAAGATGATCAAGGCGAGTGTATAAATATAGAAACAACAGCCCGTGGTATTGATTTACCCTCTTCCACCTATTTAGGAATTAATACGCGTCTTTTGCAGGAGCGTAATTATAAAGAGGTTGTTGGCATGGTATTTATCAACCAGGCTGCAAAATATTGGAATACTAGTAATTATGAGAAGGCTTTAGTTGCGTATAAGCAAGCGCAAAGATATGTTCCAGACGACCCTGTGTTACACTTGTTTATGGGTCTTACTTATCTTTTTGTAGGAGAGGAGGACAAGGGAAGAAAGATGCTAGAGTCTTTATCTGGGTACATATTTGAAGAGGCTGTTTCTAAGGAGACGATTCCAGAAGATTATCTTTTAGGACGTGCGGATATTGCAGCTCTTAAAGCTGTGTTTTTGCCAGTCGATGAGACGCGGGCGTCTATCATAAAAAAACAAAAAGAGCTTATAGAAGCTTTAGAGCGTTGTCCACAGTTTCGCGCGGGGCTTTTGCAGCTGGCAACAACATGGTTGCAACTTGGGCGTACAAAAGAGGCTATGGACGTGCTTGAGCGCTGTAATGCCTTAGACTCTTCTGATGCTACGGTTTCTTATTATCTTGCAGCTCTTGCTCTGCGTCGCTTAGACTACCAAAAGGCTTGGCATTTTCTTGTGCAGGCCGAGAGCATCACATCCTCTAGAAAACACTATCCTGAAGCTCTAAAGGCTTTTAGACACTCTTTGCGCCAACTTTGTCCACAATAGATATCTTGCGTAATACTAAGCGCAGCAAATAAATTTATATTTGAGCAGCGTGAAAGCTGTGGAAATATGAAATTATTTGGTATTCGTTGCACAACAAACATCAGCAGGAATCATTGTATGTTAGACTGTACAAGACCATGGTATCGAATGGGAGATAATTGGGGGGATGTTTTTACCTATTTAGGAGCAAACCCTAAATATAGATTGATATCGAGATCTTTTAAGAATCGGTATGACCAAACAGCATACCTTGCAATACAAGAATTATGGTCTCGTTATATGCCGCATTTTAGTAGGATTTTTTCTACAGGAACTGTTTCTACAAGGCAAAGGATTCAAGGACTGCATAGGTGTTACCAGGTGATGTCTAATACACCCGCTGCAGTTCCAAGAGAAATCGCAGATAAAAGTTTTATTATATTTGCTGCGAACTGTGGTTTCAACACGTTTATAGATCTAACTTTTGATTCTTCTGATAGATATAGTCTTTTTGCAGCAGCGCAAAGGGGTAGGGATTGGATGAAACTCAATCCAACCCAGTGCGAAGCGATAGGAGAGCTTGTTTTTTCTGGAGATATAGTCCCTCCGGAAATTGGATTGCTTAAGAACTTATATGCTTTAAAGCTGTCCGGAAGGAATTTGAGGGTGTTATCTGATGCTTTGGGTGATTTGACCAGCCTTCGAGTTTTAAAGTTGTCTGACACGCCGGTAACCTATTTGCCAAAGACTTTATGTCATTTGCAACATTTGGAACAGTTGCATGCATCGAGAACTTTATTAAGTCAGTTGCCGGAGGGTAGATGGACGCAATTGCGAGAATTGCATCTGGAGCAAACTCTGCTAACCGAGCTTCCAGATTCTGCGCGTTATTGGGAAAATTTAGAGGTATTGGACGCATCTGGATCTTCTTTAAAAAAGCTGCCGGAGGGTAGATGGGCTCGATTGCGAGAATTGCATTTGGAGCAAACGCAGCTAACTGAGCTTCCAGATTCTGTGCGTTATTGGGAAAGTTTACAGAGGTTGGATTTGTCGAAGACGAAGCTGACTTGTTTGCCAGAGGGTGTAGGGTCTTTTAGACATTTAAAGGGTTTTAGTGTTTCAGGAACTAATTTGTCTTCGTTGCCAGATGCTGTGGCAAATTGGACTGCATTAGAATCTTTGAATCTATCAGGGACGCCGTTGACGCATTTGTCACAAGCTGTAGGCGGTTGGGAAAACCTTGAGGTTTTGGATGTGTCAAATACTCCTTTGAGTGCATTGCCAGGCAGTGTGGGTGGTTGGAAACGTCTTAGGGTTTTGGATCTTTCAAAGACTGCTGTGTCCGAGCTGCCAGATACTGTTGGTAACTGGGAATGTCTTACGGCTATAAATTTATCTGCGACGCCTTTGATTTCTTTGCCCGCTACTGCCAGTAGATGGATAAGGTGCCGCATTTGTGAAAAAAAGCCCTAAAAAACTCACAGCCTATACCAAACCAATGGAGTTATGTAACTCATGTTACGCAGCCGCTGGCTCTGCCGCATAACATGAGTATAAAAAAAGAAGAGATCAGAAGGCTTGTAGTTGGCTTATAGCGACATGTCGGGGACAAGTCCTTTGGCATTGTCCCCCGCTTGCCCCCTTGAGACGC
>CAMFJP010000093.1 GCA_945957075.1 uncultured Chlamydiae bacterium | reverse complement strand
CGCAGCGGTCCGCACAAGGAGGCACAGTATTATATACGGGCCTCCGCAGGAGGATTGATTTGGCACAGTCCCCTGCGTCTCAAGGGGGCAAGCGGGGGACAATGCCGGAGGACTTGTCCCCGACATGTCTCTATAAGCTAGCTAAAAGACTTTTATTCTCTTTTTTTATAGCTGCGTAACATGAGTTATTTAACTTATGTTACAAGACAGAATCAGCGGCTGCGTAACATGAGTGAGTTATTACACAGGTTGATACTTGAAAGGGTCTACACCCCATTTTTTTTGCATACAGGTTAGAACTTTATCGATTGTAGAGACTAAAGGTCGAATGATTATGGCGAGAGCAGTGCGCAGCTTTTCATAATAAATAACATGCTTTCCCCTTAAAGAATTGCTAAGCTGTCTTTGCAAAGCATTTCCCTCAAAAGACACCATAACTTGCCCCGTTTTACGCCGATCCTCGCTTAAAAAGGGCATGCGGTGCAAATCCCCATAAGATTGTTTTTTGTTAGCATCTACATACATATGCGTTAAATGAACATGGCAATCTGGGTGCACAGCTCCAAAACCAAGATGATCCTTTCCAACACGGCAAATCATATCCTGCGGAGGTGGACTCAGGGGCTTACCGCACAGCGCACCTTGAAACGCCCGGTAGCTATAAATTTCAACAGGATGAGGCAACCGATGTCCCCTCCATTTATTAACCCCTTCTGCAAAGCGCCGCGCATCTTTTTTAGCAATGCTTGGGCTTGCAAAAAGATAGATCTTAGAAAAAGCAAGAGGATAGTCTGCGGCACAAAGCTGCAAGTGCACTCCCCCTAGACTATACCCCCCTCCAACAATGGGGCGCCCTTTGCGTATAAGATCTTGCATTACCTTGTAAATCTCTTTCTGCGCATCTTCATATCCAATGCTGCCAATATCTGGATGTAAATCATCAAGCGTTGTCCACTTTGCCCCCTCAGACCAGGTGTATTGACTTGGTCTAAATAAAAAAAGCGCTGGAAGCTGAGATTGCGCATTTACAGGCTCTAAGACCGCTGCGACAAGACTTTTACAATTTAGTGTATGTGTAACACGGTACCACTCTCCATTGTGCGCCGGCAGCCACATCCCCGTCTCCAAGCGACAATTTGTAATACAACGGGTCAAACGCTCTATATATGCATCAACAGGAAGGCTTTTGTTTGCCAATCCATGAACAATACGATATAGTGTCTTTTCAATGACATCCGGCGACACGCGAAATGTACCCCACTCTTGCCAACGATTCCCCTCTTTTTTATCTACAGAAAACGGAATACTACCAGTACGATAGAGCATGAGTATGCGATTTGGCATATGATAATCACTTGGAACCTGCAAACCGTACTGAAATAAACGAATTAGTTTGACAGTTAATGGCAAGGATCTTACTTGCTCAAGGTCTATATTATATCTTTTGCATAAAAGATCTATATGCCTTTGATCGCAAAGAGATTGCATGGAGCGAAGAAATGCATTCCATGTTTTTATATGCACCGCCTTATCACATTTTTCTTTCTTTCCAATAGGACGAAGAGCCCCCTGCTCAGTCACAGCAAATGCAGTACTTCTCTCAGCTCGTTTTGCTAGGGTACAAAAATCTAAAAAGGAAGGCGCAGAAATCATTTTATAACCCCTTATTAATTATAATGCCGATATTATACCTCTTCATTAGATATTTGCATATTATGATAAACTTCATCGACATCATCTATAGCCTCAAGCCACTCAATTAATGCCAGATTTGACTTCGCATCTTCTTCGTTACAAACAACATATGCCTTTGGGATCATTTCAAAATCGGCCATTGCAGATGCAATGTGCAAAGCATCTAATTTATCTTTAACTTGAAAAAGAGCAGTAGGCGGCGTTGTAATAATAAAAAAATCTTCAACAGTCTCAAAATCCTCGGCGCCAGCATCGGTTGCTGCCATAAATAGAACTTCTTCTTCGACCCCTTCTTTTGGAACCTGAATGACCCCTTTCTTATCAAAATTAAAAGCAACAGAGCCTGGATTTGCAAGGACGCCCCCCCGCTTATTGGTTGCAATACGCAAATCAGAAATAGACCTGTTTTTATTATCGGTTAATATTTCTACAATGATCCCAACACCTCCATACCCATATAACTCATAGACTAAAGATTCAAAATCGGCCTGATCGGCACTAGCTGCCTTCTTAATATTTCTTTCTATATTATCATTAGGAAGGTTAACAGCTTTCGCTTTTTGAATAGCAAGGCGTAGCCGCGGATTGGATTTAACATCCGCTCCTCCCTGCTTTACAGAGCTAATAATTTCTTTAGTCACTTTAGAAAAGAGCTTTCCCTTGATTGCGTCTGCTTTTCCCTTACGATGTTTAATATTGGCCCATTTACTATGTCCTGCCATAAACGTGTCCTGTTATAATCTTTTTTGCATGAAATTTTTTGCAAAGTACCGGCCTTGCCTATCTTTAATAAATCCAGGTTGCTTGCCAAATGTCTTAAAACCCATACGGGCATATAGCCGTTGTGCCGGGTTCCCCTCATAGACCTCTAAATGTAAAATCTCAATATGAAATTTGGTTTGCGCTACATGTTCTAAATATTCAATAATCTGCTTACCAATGCCCTGTCCACGCCATTTTTTACCAACAACAATCGAAAAAAGACACTGGTGCCGATATTTCTTAAAAGGTTGAATATATAGTGTTGCCATTCCACAAATATCTCCCTCAGGGCTAAGTGCTGTAAAGGCACTCCCCAGCCGGTTGTATCCAATCCAAATGCGCACAGCATCCTCTACCTCCCTCTCATCTCCCATCGGAAACCAACAAAGCACATCTTCTTCTAAAAGAGACTCTTTTAGCCACAAACTATCTTCTTCGACAGCATCTCGAAAAGAGCATAATATCACAGCGCGCACTCCATTAAAAGTCTGGCTTTATATCCAGTTTCATCTTTGACGTAATCCTCTTGCTTCAAAAGAATTGTAAACTCCCGTTTTAGCAAAAAGGGGGCAATCTGAGTGCCTTCAAAGACATCTATCAGCATCCATTCAATGCTAAAATAGGTTTTCGCTAAATGCTTAAGATTTTTTAAAAGAGAACTCCCAATCCCCTTACGTTGCCACTCAGGGGCTACGATCATATTAAAAATACAATGGTGCGCGACCTTTCGATAAGGCATCAAAAAAAGCACTCCCATGGCACAAGGAATATCATCAACAGTAACTGTTAACCCGCAGTTATATCGACAAAACCCCATCCAACACTGAATCGTATCCTCTGTCTCTTTTTCATCAGACATCGGAAAACCCTCGAGCATACGAGGCGATAGTAGCCACTCTTTAAGATAAGGAGCGTCCTGCAAGTGCATATAACGTATATCGTGATCGATAATTGGGCACATTACCCAAACTCCTTTAAGTAAGCATTAACAAAACCGTCTAAATCCCCATCCATTACAGATGCTATATCCCCTCTTTCATACTTTGTTCGTGCATCTTTGACAAGGGTGTAGGGCTGAAACACATAATTGCGAATCTGACTGCCCCACTCGATTTTCTTTTTTTCTTCACCAAGCCCCTGCACCTCTTCTTCTCGGCGCCTAACTTCCATTTCATATAATTTCGCTGATAACAGCTTAAGGCAGGTCTCTCGATTTTGAATTTGGCTCCTTTCATTTTGGCAAGAGACAACAATATTTGTTGGGAGGTGGGTAATCCGTACTGCAGAATCTGTTTTATTAACATGTTGACCACCAGCTCCAGAGGCCCTATAGGTGTCGACTCGTATTTGATCTGGTCTAATTTCAACTTGAATTTCTTCATCAATATCTGGCGTTACATCCACAGATGCAAAGCTTGTATGCCTTTTAGCATTACTATCAAAAGGAGAAATGCGAACAAGTCTATGAACCCCCTTTTCTGCCTTGCAATAGCCATAGGCAAAAGAGCCTTCAATTTTATAGGTAACGCTTTTAATGCCCGCAACATCGCCTGGAACTGTATCTAAAGCCTCGACTTTCCACCCTCGACGCACACACCATCTTTGATACATCCGCGAGAGCATAAGCGCCCAATCACATGCCTCTGTGCCCCCAGCGCCCGCATTAATACTTAAATAGCAATTTTTTTTATCAAAAGGGTGCGCCAACATTTTTCGTATTTCAAGCTCTGCAAGCTCCGCATCGATAGCCCTTAGCTCTTTTTCCAAATCAAGAACAAAGTGGTGATCTTCTGTTTGTATTGCCTCTGGTAGTAACGTGGCCACATCATCAAAACGGCGCCGCAAATCAAGATAGGGCAAAGTCCATCCTTTCAATGTATTAGCCTCCTCGATGACCTTTTTTGCACAAGACGCATCCTCCCAAAAACTTGCCTCTTCCATCTGCTGATCTAAAATGCGCAGTCTATCTATCTTCGATGCGATGTCAAAGATACCTCCACATATGTAGCAGTCTGCTATCGATGGCTTTGATGGTGTCTTGTATCTCTTGTGACATAAATAAGCCTCCTAGTTGATTTTCAAGTATAAAAATACATGAGAGTCGCAGAGGATGCAAGAGATGAAAAACACAAATCATTCCTTAACAATCTCTTTACATTAATCAATATCAAAGTATAATGACCTGTGCACATTCACAATCGAAGTTAACAACCGTTAGGAGGTTTCGATGTCTATACAAGCAGTAGGATCACTACCCGTATCTCAAATTGCAGAACAAGCAGCTTCAACTGGCAGTTTCCTTGGAAGAGCCGTTGAGTGGATTAAAGACACTGCAAGCACAATCGCATCATTTGCTGGTAAAATAATCAAGTCCGTCGCATCCGCAATCGGCTCTGTACTCTCAAGCATTAAAGAGTTTGTTGTAGAACACCCAAAAGAATCTTGCCTCTTTGGAGGACTTGCTTTGATCATCGGTTTTATCGCAAAAGCCCTTATCTCAAAAGACACATCAAAGACTCCACCTGCAAACAACGGGCCACAGCAGGCGCCAGCGCCACAACAAGCTGCGCCGCAAATGTTTGTCGTCGAGCAACCGGTTGTAGATCCATTCGGCAACGTGGTCGGCGTTCAGCGTCACCTCGTTCCCGCTGAAGCCATTCAGCAGCAGCAAGCAGCAGCTCAGCAGCAACAGCTAGCAGCTATGCAACAAGCAGCTATGATGCAAGCTCAACCACAAATGCCAGGCATGCACCCAGCTATGCACCAAGCAGCTATGATGCAAGCTCAACCACAAATGCCAG
>CAMFJP010000092.1 GCA_945957075.1 uncultured Chlamydiae bacterium | reverse complement strand
CACCCTCACCGGCAGATCTTCAAGCAAGGTTGGATAAGATACTTAGTAGACCAGAGGCTCCGCCACCACCAGCCCCTGCGCCGGTGCCGGCAGGAAGACCTGCTCCCATGCCGCAGCCACAAGGACCATCCTTACTGGAGCGTATAAGCACCGCATGGCATCAATACCGCCATACAGAAAAAGACCATCCTAACTGGATGGCCCACACAAACTACAGTCCAGCTATAGCGAGCCTCTAATAAATTATTGAGCGGGACACCCACCGCTCATGCCATCAGAGCCAGACGGCATCGTCATAGGTATCATCATTTGGTTGTCCCTGGCCACCTGTCTCACCGCCATATCGGGGGTAGGCATTTGGCCCGAATTATCTGGCTGCTTTGTCATTTCCATCGCCGCATGTCTTTGACTTGTGTTAAATGTATGACAAAAAAGCTGCTTACTCGTTGGGCTTAACTGCTGAGAAAACGCTTGTTCTTCTGTTGTTAGGTGACTACAATCCGCAGGCGACTGCACCGTAGATTCGGGACTTGGATTTGGCGCTGGAGTCGATCCCCCATAGGCCGCAAGGACACAAGAAATGGCAAATACAGCAGGCAACATAACACCCTCCCTTTGATTATTTTATAAAAATGTTTTATATGTTTTTTTTTGTTTTTCATCTACCAAAAAATCAACTTGTGCTAATCTTGTGATCTCAAGACATAACGCTTTGTTCCATATATGATAAGCCTGTGGCTTTTGTGGCTCAGCCACTTCATCCTAGATCTTTTCACAGGACTTTGGCCCATCTATAAAACGATGAGTGGAATCCCCCTTGTCCTCGCAGGGATTATTGCTGGAATCAGCGGTCTAATAGGCGAGCTATCACAGGTCTTTTTTGGCTATATCGCAGACAAAGGCAAACGCAAAGCAATCGCCCTCATAGGACTTTCTTTAACAACCGGCATGCTGTGGATCACAAAAACAACAGATCCCTTAACTATTTTTATCCTTCTTCTTTTTTTAATGATCGGCTCTGGAGCCTACCACCCTGCCGCTGCTGGGATGGCCGCACTCTTTTCTGAAAAAAAGAAAGGCACCTCTATCCTTTTTTATGCCTCAGGTGGCGCCTTTGGCATGGGAATCTCTCAACTTGTATTCATTCACGTGTTTAATAAGTGCTCTGGCTCTATTTTTCTTTTAGCCATCCCCCTAGCGCTAATTATATTTATGCTAGCTCGCCACACATTTCCAACCTCTTGCACAGCAAAAAGAGATTTTTCTATACGTCATATAGCGTCTACCCTCTGGCGCCATAAACGCGCCTTGATGCCCCTCTATGCAGCACAGGTCCTTGTACAAACCCTTTGGTTAGCTAGCGTTTTTTTACTCCCCGATCTTTTACAAGAAAAAGGGTGCAGCACCTGGCTTTGCTTTGGGGGCGGGCACCTTTGTATCGTCCTAGGTTCGGCTGCAATGATGATCCCAGTTGGTTATATCTGCGATAAACTTGGTGAAAAAAAAATGGTGCTTTGCTTCATCGCCATCGCCACCTGCTTTTTTTACCTCCTCCTATTTACACCAAGCCTTTCACCGTGGATGGGAGGCCTACTCCTCACGCTTCTTGGAGCATCACTTGGAATTGTAAACCCAACCATCATTAGCTGGGGAAGCCGCCTTGTTCCAGATAGCCCCAGCAGCGTGTCCGCCCTCCTAATGGGATGCGCCTGGTGTCTTGGTAATCTAGGCCCCCTTTGGGGCGGATGGATCTCATCGCACATCACAATAGCCCCCGTCACAACCACCCTTGGCTGGATGGGATCTCTGCTTGTATTTCTTTTTCTTTCGCTATCTATTACACCGCAAATTGTTTCAGAAAAAACAGTACAAGAGGTATAAAAAGCAATATGACCACAACCCCAACAGCCCTACACATCAAAACCCCACCCCACTCCAAAGAATCCGAAATGATGGTCCTTGGCTGCATGCTCACAAACATCAATAGTTTGAATGTAGCAGCCGATCTTTTGCACATGGAAGACTTTTATTTCACAGAACACAAACTGATCTTCAACATTCTATACACAGCCTACAAAGCCGATAAACCAGCCGACGTCCACATCATTGCAGAAGAACTTAAAAGACAAGATAAGCTCCAAGCAGCAGGCGGAATCAACTACCTCATGACCCTTGCCCAGTACGCTGGAACCTCTGCTTATATCGAAGAATATGCACGCCTTGTCCGCGATAAAGCGACCCTGCGACGCATGATTTTGGCCTCCCAAGAAATCGAAAAACATGCCCTATCCGATCCAGAAGACGTCCACTTTTGCCTGGACGAGGCGCAAAGCAAGTTCTTCGTCATCAGTCAAGCCGTAAATCCAGCAGCCGGCCTCCTTGTCAAAGACATCCTTTCTGGAACACAGGCAGAGTCAAAACTCCCTTATCTAAAGGAATTGCAAGCACGACAAGAGCAATTCTTACAAAAAGGACCCGAGGGAAGCATTGTAACCGGTATTCCTTCGCTTTTTATCGATCTAGACAAAATGATAGGAGGCCTTTCTCCATCCAACCTCCTGATCCTCGCAGCAAGACCTGCAATGGGAAAAACAGCCCTTGCTATTAACATAGCAGAAAACATCTGCTTTAAAAACAACCTCCCCGTCGGCATATTTTCCTTAGAAATGAGCGCCGAACAGCTCCTACACAGAATGATTTGCTCACAAGCAGAAGTAGAATCGGATAAAATTAAAACCGGCTCTCTGTCTGGACTTGAATTTCAACGTGTAGTGGCAGCCGTTGGCAATATGCAAAAGCACACCATGGTCATCGACGACCAGCCAGGACTTAAAATCACAGATCTTAGAGCAAGAGCCCGCCGCATGCGCGAGGCCTATGGCATCGAATTTCTTGTGATCGACTACCTCCAACTCCTTTCAGGCTCCGGATATTCACGCAGCTTAGAAAATAGACAAAACGAAATCTCCGAAATCTCCAGAATGCTCAAAACACTCGCACGAGAGCTTGCGATCCCCATATTATGCCTCTCTCAACTATCGCGCAAAGTCGAAGAAAGAGCAGGGCACCGCCCTATGATGAGCGATCTGCGCGAGAGCGGCTCGATAGAACAAGACAGCGATATCGTAATGTTCCTCCTAAGACGCGAATACTACGACCCTTACGACAAACCCGGCATGGCAGAACTCATTATTGCCAAAAACCGCCATGGCGGCGTGGGCAACATCCAGCTTGCCTACCGCAAAGAAATGGCCCAATTTGCCAACTACACCCAGGCTCCCATGCCCGCTATAGCTGGCAATATGGAAGCCTTTGCCGCCTTTTCCCCTAAAGGCTAACAACCCCTCCTTTTTATAATCATAAGTAATTAATAATAAACAATGTGTTATTAATTTTAAAATATTAACTTATAATTAATATAGAATTAGTATATAATAAATATTATAGTAATAATACAATAATATTATAGGTTTTTATTATGCATTTAACAAAAGTAACATCTTCTGAATACCCTGTCGCGCAGCAGACGCAAAAGCCTCAGGAAAGGTTTAGTCTCGCCCTGCGCATTAAAGTGTTTGTTATATCGCATTTTTCCAATAAAAGTGCCCATGTACGCAAATTACAAGAGCTATCTTGCTTATACAGATTGAATAGCAATAGCCAAGATAATGATGTGCAGAAATATGCCTATGCAAAACGTCAAGAGATCCACAAGGAACTGAGAGCCTTCGGGGTTAATATGGGACCTATTAGTCGTCCATAAGCGCATGACAAGTATTATAAAAAAATACAATTAGCACCGTAGCTTGCAATTAAAAAATAAATATTAAGGAGTTTAAAAATATGAGTTTAAGCATTTATTACTGTGCCAAAGAGAATCAGGATAAATGGGCCGGACCTACACCTTTTCACCCTGAAGATTCATTGGCTTATAAGATGTATGTATGCCCAAAAAAAGGCCCATTATCAATTGCTTTTTCTAATAGCGTCGCTAAAATCAAGAAGGCCGTGTCTTCTATATTTCACGAAATAATATCAAACCAAGCAGTGCAACAAAAAACATGGAATCGAAGAACATTTATGTATTAAATATAAAAAATTAATATTAAGCAAATAAAATAGATACAATTAATCCAATATTAAATCAAAACTGAGAGCTTACATAATATCACCGACAATTCCAGGTGAAACTAACCAGTGCTCACAATAACAAGAGACGCGATCCCTATTTACTTAGATAGCCTTCGTGATCTCCAAAGCGCTAGACGATCTACGCAGAACCTTATCCGATACAAAGCTGAGTGCGCTAGCATCAAGCAAGAAATCAAAGCCTTGAAAAAGGGCGTTTTTCTACGTAAATAGCTGAGCGCAAAAGACTATTTCACCTCTATACTGTAAAACGTTTATTACGAGCGCTTTAAAACTGTTTATTAATATTGTATCATTTTAATAATTAATATTAATTATTAGGTTTACCGTTAATATAATAATATGATATAATTAAGTTATAATTAAATTACGGAGGTAATTATGGCAATGGCAATATACGGAAGAATAGCTAGAGACGTAGCAACCACTCAAGCTACAAAGCAAGAAAAACCAAACCTAAGTCAGGAGCCTGGGTTAGCATTACGCATTAAAGCTTTTGTCATATCTACTTTTTTCGACAGAGATGCTCATGTAAACCGTCTAGTCAGAGAGCTTGTTGACAGAGCAACAATTATTGTTAATGCACCAACCTCTGAAGGGTTGGACATAAGTACCGATGGAAAAATAGCCAGCCTATTACGAGAGTGCCGCGCCTTCAACGTTGATGAAAGAAGAACAGGAATTTATATCGCAAACATAAAAAAAAGTGAATCTATTGCTCCATTACAAACGACGTTAAGCGAACCTATTGCTTCATTACAAAAGTTTTTAGATGCTTTGAAAACTAACAGAGACGAACGATTGGGTTTTATCCAGAATGCCAAGCGTGAATTGAGCAGCCTGCAGGGCCGAGATCCAGATCAACTTTTAGATCGCATCGAAAAAACTAAGAGAGCAGTACAGATTTTGGATCAAAAAATTGCAAGGATACAGGAAGAACTCAACAGATTGACCTTCCGAACCTAGTTTCACAACCTACGAAGCAAGGCTTTTTAGCCAAGGTAGGCCGCTGGCGGGTTTCCCGCTAGCGGCCTTTTTTTTATCCCAAAAAAATCTTTTTCTATACAATAACGCTTTCACAATAGACCTCTTGCATAAGGCGCTTTGCTTGGTAACGCTTGTGATTTTTGAGCAGCTTTAAACCCAAATTTCGAG
>CAMFJP010000091.1 GCA_945957075.1 uncultured Chlamydiae bacterium | reverse complement strand
ACTGCGTTGCAGATCTGAGAGGACATGGGCTCCCTGTGATTTTAGATAGCGGTAGTAGTTCTCACAAAACATCTGGGACGTGGAACTTAGTTGACTATACAGATAAAACGGCCACGGTATCTACATATTTTTGGAGTGATGGGACCTGGGGTGTTGCAAAGGAGATTGGGATTACATGGTAGAAAAGGCGCTTTGGTATGCAGATGGACTTGCGTTTTCGTGTACAGGATGTGGCAAGTGTTGTACGGGAGCTCCGGGTTATGTGTGGGTCGATGCCGAAGAAATTGAGGCTATGGCGGCCCATTTAAATATCACGGTAGATGCCTTTTTGCGTTTGTATACGCGCAAAATAGGTGGGCGCGTAGCGCTAACAGAAAGGCGCCCGCACTATGATTGCGTGTTTTTGCGCGGAAAATTGTGCACGGTGTATCCTGTGAGGCCCAAACAATGTAAAACATTTCCCTGGTGGAAGGAAAATCTAAGTTCTCCTGAGGAGTGGCAGGAAACGGCCAGCCGCTGCGAGGGGATTGGGCATAAAGATGCTCCTCTTGTCTCTTTGGAAGAAATCGAAAAACATAAAAACTCATAATTTGTTACGATGTGGATTATATGAATCCACATGCACAAACAGCACTTGCTTTTGGAACGGGGGGGATTCGCGCTCTCATGGGAGAGGGCGATGACAAAATCAATTGCGCAACTATTGCCCGTATTACGCAAGGTCTTGCGGTATGGTTAAAAACGCAAATAGCGACGCCTCTGGTCTTTGTTGGATTTGATGCGCGTATAGGATCCAAGGAGTTTGCTCATACAACCGCAAAGGTCCTGGCTGGAAATGGCATTCGCGTTCTTTTACTTTCTGATGTTCGTCCAACTCCTTATATCTCTTTTGGCTGTGTGCATTATGGGTGTAGCGCTGCTGTTATGATTACAGCATCCCATAATCCGGCGGAGTACAATGGATATAAAGTCTATGGGGCTGATGGCGGCCAGTTGACTGGACCTCATGATAGCGCCGTTGCGGAGGCGATCGCCCAAAATATTTCGGTTTCTGAAGCACCTTTAAATAGCCCTTTGATAGAAAAAGTAGGGGATGATTTGGATGCTGAATATCTCCATGCTCTGCTCCCCTTACAAAAGCAACCAGAGCAAAATAAAAGCCTTGGAGCTTCTCTTCGCGTTGTCTACACAAATTTGCATGGGGTGGGTATTACGCTTGTCCCTCAGGCTCTTAGGATGTGGGGTTTTACAGATCTATGTACTGTTAAAGCTCAGAGTGTTCCAGATGGCCATTTTCCAACAGTGCGCTTTCCAAATCCAGAGTATCCAGAGGCCCTGTCTTTAGGTATTTTGGATATGCAAAAAGAAAACGCAGATATTTTGATTGCAACAGATCCAGATGCCGATCGCATGGGAGCTGCTATCATGCATAAGGGCAAGTCTGTGATTCTAACTGGTAATGAGCTTGCAGTCCTTTTTCTTGCCTATATTTGTAGGTTTCCTTTGCCTTCTCATCCCTTTGCTGTTAAGACACTTGTCACAACAGACCTTTGTCATCAGATTGCAAAAGAGCATGGCCTTGCTTGCTTTGATGTGTTGACGGGGTTTAAGTACATTGCAGAAAAGATACACCGTTTGAAAAATCACACGTTTGTATTTGGTGCGGAAGAGTCGTATGGGTATTTATTCTCTTCCTATACACGCGATAAGGATGCCATTGCAGCAGCATGTTTAGTTAGTGAAATGGCCCTTGACGCCAAAATCCATGGGGAAACCCTTGTGGATAGGCTTAAAGAGATTTATAAGACGTATGGTATGTATAGACAAAAGCAGCTTTCCATTAGCTGTGAAGAGGGAAGCGTGCACGCTATTATGCAGACTCTAAGGAGGCATTTGCCATCGCATCTTTGTGGATTTACTGTCACAAAGGTTCAAGATTTTATCCTTCCTGTAGCCGACCTTCCTTCCGCTGATATGATTGCTTTTGATTGCAGTGCGGGGATGCGGCTTATTGTACGCCCGTCTGGGACTGAGCCAAAGATAAAACTGTATGCCTCTTTGTATGCGCCGCCGTCTTCCGATATTGAAAAAGCCCAAACTGACTGTGACAAACAGCTAGAAGCGTTACTTGTCGCAGCTTCAGATATGCTGAGCCGAGGCCAACGTACAGATGTCTAACGTTCTTTTTGAAGAGACAGCCCGCTCTAAGCTGTGTATTGGAATCGAGCAGCTAGCTACAGCGCTTAGAGAGCGTTCCAAAAAAGTTTCCGTAAATCAAACGCTTGCATCCTGCACCTCCCAAGATCCCTATATTTCTATGGGCATTGCTATGGGCAAGGAGTGTGCATCTCTGGCACCTAAACACTATGCAGATAGAGCCGTTTTTATTTTAGAATCTCTTGTATGTGGGGGGCTGGAGCAAATGACTCTTGGTGTTAGGGCTCAAGAGGTGAAAACAGGCATAGAGACGGCTATATACAAGACTTTAGATAGAGTGCAACAGATGACCTTTCCCCTTAAGCCCCAAGAGATTTCTTGGATGGATCCTTTGTTAGTAAAAGCAATTGACACAGGCGCCGACGTCATTTTACTAGAAGAGAGGTCTGGTATAGAGTCCTCAATCCAGGTAGCCTGTAGTATGCACATCCCTTCTGGGTACGCCAGTTCCTATTTTTGTACACATGCAGATAGCGTAAAAATGGAAAGTCCTTACATCGTATGTGTCGATGCATACATTGCTTCTATACAGGAAATTCTACCTTTTTTAGAGCTTGGAGTAGAGAAAAAAAGGCCGCTTCTAGTCCTGGCCCGTGGTATCGCTAAAGATGTGCTATCTACCCTTGCCATTAATAAGTTAGAGGGGACTTTGCCCGTTTGTGCTTTGATAGATCAAAGCGATTGGACAGATCTTAGGGATTTTATAGCGGAAAGTTCTGGTATAGGGACAAGTAGCTATGTGATCATATATCCTGATAAAACCCTATTTATAGGGGGTAAAAAGGATGGCCTTTCCAAGACAGCAACGATTTATGTAGAAAAAGGTAGTTCTTCTCAAAGGGAATTGAGTGCCCAAGTACATTTTGTTCAGCAAACTATGAAAGAGGGCCTTGTGATTGGAGGCGATGCGGCCCTTGTTCATGCAAGCGCATCTTTTACATTAGACGCAGAAGCTAGCCCCTATGCTGAAATTGTTGCCAAGGCATGCCAAGCTCCTTTTAGACAAAGAATGATTCGTTCTGGAGAAAATCCCGATATCATTTTAAAACAGATATTGGGACAAGGTCCTGACTTTGGATTCAATACCCTTACAAAAAGAATTGAAAATATGCACGTCGCCCATATTTTTGATTCTTCGTCCCTTGTACAAAAAGCGCTTGCAGCCGTGTCCTGCACAGCTAGCAATATCTATCTTACGTCTGCATTAATATCTTGAGTTGCGCGGTTTTTTTTTATGCATTTTGGTGTATAAGCAGTAGATAAAGGTGCAGGGGTATAAAAACGAACAACTAAGGTTATAATTCATGATAAAAACAGTGGTTATTGGTGGAAGTTCAGGAATGGGTCTTGCTACTGCAAAATTGCTTTATTTGCTTGGGCATCAAATCGTCATTGCTAGCAGGTCAAAAGAGAATGTGGACAAGGCAGTGAAAACCATAGGTCAAGTAGAAAGTTATATTCTTGATGTCACAAAGGAAAAGGATGTTATTGATTTTTTTAATTCTTTAGGACCGTTTGATCATTTGGTGACATCCGCTGCCAATTTTGCGATTGGACCTTTTTTAAAAATGCCGCTGGATAAAGCTAAACATTTTTTTGATAGCAAATTTTGGGGCCAATATTTAGCTGCAAGGGCTAGCGCCCCACACATTCGTAAGGGGGGGTCTATTACATTTTTTGCTGGGGTAGCGGGCCAAAAACCATTTATGAATTTTGCTGCTGGCAGTGCCATTAATGCTGCGATTGAAGGATTAACCCGAGCTTTAGCCCTTGAACTTTCCCCTATTCGGGTTAATGCGATTTCTCCAGGTACAGTTGTTACCCCAGTCTGGGATGGGTTGCCAGAAAAAGAGCGGGTAGCGGAATTTGAAGACACGGCAAAGCGATTGCCAGCGAAGAGAGTGGGTCAGCCAGAAGATGTAGCTGAAGCTGTGCGTTATTTGATTCAGTGTGGATATGCCACGGGGTCCATTGTCTATGTTGACGGTGGAGCTCGTATCGTATGATTTTGTTGATCTAACACGTAATGTAATTGCACTGATCCTGCTACCATTGTGCACAGACAAAGAGCTCCTAAAAATTTACCTATTTTAAATTCTTACGTGTTCTTTAATTCAATTGTTTTAAAAGTAGAGTTGATAATATGCCAGTTCAAGTTGTATCAAAAACTAACGCTGAATCCTTAAGCTCTAGATCTCTAGCGGTTTCTGTGAGGAGATTACCACAGGAGACTTTAAGTCGGATTTGTAGGCATTTATCGCCTAGGGATAGTTACCCATTTATTTTCAGTAGTCGAGACATGTCAAGATTGGCTTCTATAATCACTACCTCCTTGCGTTCTAAGTTCCGTAGAAGATTTGATGCTATTTTTCAAAAGGCAACGTTCGATCAAAATCCATATAATGGTATAGTTTCACATTTGAATTGGCGTAATGAGCAAGAGATATTATCATCTATTACAAGAGAAATGTCTCGTGTTGCTTTAATGCATGCTTTAACTGATCTTCCCTTAGCTATTTCTATTGCTAACAAAATACGAACAGAGAATGAGAGGTTAGAAACGATTTTGAACATTTCTAATGCGTATGTGCAGCAAAGAGACTTAATTACGGCTAAAAGGGTTGCCGATTCAATGCCAGACAATGATTTTAAATGGAAAACGATTTTGAATATTTCTAATACGTGTTTAGCGCAAGGGGATTTGATTACAGCCGAAGAGTTTGTCAATTCAATGCCAGACAATGATTTTAAATGGATAGTGATTTTGAATATTTCTAATGCATATTTAGCGCACGGGAATTCGGTTAGGGCTGAAGCGATTTTTATTCTTTCTAATGCGTATTTGGCGCAAGCGGATTTAGGTAGAGCTAAAAGAGTTACCGATTCAATGGTCAACAATGATGTTAAGTGGCTAGCGGTTTTGAATATTTCTAATGCGTATTTAGCGCGAAGGAATTTGGTTGGAGCTAAAGAAGTTGTCAATTCAATGCCAGATAATGATTTTAAATGGACAGCGATTTTGAATATTTCTAATACGTGTTTAGCGCACGGGGATTTGATTACAGCCGAAGAGTTTGTCAATTCAATGCCAGACAATGATTTTA
>CAMFJP010000090.1 GCA_945957075.1 uncultured Chlamydiae bacterium | reverse complement strand
TTATGGAGCATCGTCAAACCCCCCATTACACAGAGGCCCCAATACCACAGCTCCTTACCCCTATACCCAGCAATCGCATTCTGCAAACTACCCCACGCCACCTCACTACACCCACATCTATAATACCTATACACCACACCCTGCCCCCAAACAAACAACAACCTCAGCTTATGGAGCATCGTCAAACCCCCCATTACACAGAGGCCCCAATACCACAGCTCCTAGAACACAGCCTAAACAAGGACATTTGCAGCCACCTAATCAAAGCCAACAAACAAAACCTCTAACTATCCCCCGTTTTGCTCGTGATACGGCCCAAAAACTTGCAACACTCCAAGTGGTATGTTCAGAAACAGAACTCAGAAAAACACTCGAACACACAGAAAACATAGAACTTACTGAGAATGTAATTCGTCATGCCCAGTACTCCCTTCTTAATATAGATGCAATATGTGCTAGAACAAAGCTTGAACTTGAAGAACAAACAGCACGCGCAGCAATCACTACAGAATTAACCACAACACAACCCCAAAGCGCCTCTGACGCAAGAGAAACCCTAGAGCTCTCTCCCCAGAGTCTTGAATCGCGCTTAGGGGATAGTTGCCTGCCCAAAGATGATATTTTAAAGCATCCAAACCCATTTATTACATATAATGACTTCATTGAACCTAATGAAATTTTCCCCGAGAGTGTTGTCCAAAGCCTAAATCAGATTACAACACCAGGGGTTATTGTATCTGTTGGCACACATCGAAGCTTATTCGACTTAATGCTATGCGACCCCGAAAAGTGCACAGGCCTTGTGATCGTAGATATTAACCCTCGGATTAAAGCATTTATGGATTTCCTTATTCTACTACTGAAAATATCAGACTCTATGGAAGAATTCGCAGAACTTTCCAAACCAACAGGAAAAGCTAAGCTTCAAGAAAAATTAGACATAATTCGTCAAAAAACAGTTTCCTCTCCCTTTGTCACCGAAAAGCTTCGCAGATATTACCTACAGCATCTAGATAGACACGGTGCTTTTTATTTTTCACAGTCACAATATTGGAGAACAGGTAATTCCCGAATCGAGTGCTTTGCCGCAGTTCAATATGACAAAAACCCCCAACAATTCGAACGATTACAACGTAAAGCCAGAGAAGGAAACATCGTTGTCCATGAAGGCAGCATCAATGACTTAACATTTTTAGGGGATATTCCTATTGCTGCAATAGATACTTCTAATGTTAGTTCCTATATACCGTTAGATATAAAAATCACCACCCACATCTCACAACCTATAGTAATCACAACAGTAGGAACAGGGCAGTTTCCAACCGTCTACCGTGCCGAATGCCTACCCATGCCCATGTCCGATAAAGACAAAGACGAATTAAAAAAACTTTTACAACTTTTGTCTCGTTTCTTCCCGAGTTTCAATAACGGCCACTACACAGGCTCCGATCTACAGAGTTTTATAAGATACTGGGCCCTTCCAAACGCATCCTATCCAGGATTTACGACAACCTATTTAGAAGCACTGCGTGAAATGTTAAAAAACCCAAGGTGGGTTTTAACATCTAAAGGGGCTCTTCTTCTAGGTCAAGAAAATGACTATTACAGGGGAGCACGTCTCACAGAATTATCTATAGAGGAAGTCAAACGACTTAGCCAAGCTGACATTGAAACTAAAGGCAATAACGAGCGTTTTAGAAACCAAGCCTGGCTAGAACGGTCTCATAGGCATGCAAAACCCCTATTAGATCTCTTCAAGATTGGACCCTACTCTCCCTTACTGAAGGAAATCCCCCCCTTGGAGCGTTACGAAGAAGGGGGCTCTAAGCGCTTAGCTTTGACCTTAGACCCCGACACCTGATTGGTAATAAGATAGGGGTATTCAGCATCTCCACTTTCGGTGATGGTAAGAGGAAAAGGGGTAATCCAGAGGGCTGTCTTGTCGGTGTCATCCGGAGCTATTGCATACAAAGAGCCATCTGTTAACCGAAGGCGCTTTCCAGAATCAATGTTTTCTGAAAGAGATAAAGGAACAGTTTTTTGCTGTTTAGGAGTAAAATTATCCTCTAGCCACACCTCAAGAGCCGCTTTTTCAGCAGCCGTAAGCTTACTAATACCCGTTTTTTGCATATCCTGTTTTGACATCATATCATCAATTACAACAACCGCATGAGCAGAAATTCCAAACAGCGTTATACATAAAGTTATAAACTTCTTCATGACCCCTCCTTTATTACATCTAAAAAGCGTCTTGCTTCTTCATCAGAAAGAATACGTGCAAATGACGAATGCGCAAACTGGATATCGGCAATTTCTTTTGAAAATTGCTGCTTATACGCATCTCTATACCCATAACGCAATCCGACAAAGTCAACTCCTCGCTCCAAAGCGCTATGTTCAACCTCCATCAGATGAGAGGCCTTGTCGTTTACAAATACAATAGCCTGTGGAACACAACCCATGTCCTCTAATAAACAAAACAAAGACTCGCCTTTATGAGTACCTGAGGTAAATAGAATACCCTGCCTATAAAGAACCCCCTTGCCCTCTATATGAAAATAGCGATCTCCATTTCCTGGAGCTGTACGCGCAAGTTCTATATCATGTTGCATAAGATGATGATTTGTTCTCACAGCAAGCGTCATCGCCTGAGTCGTTAACCCCATCATCAGACATCCTCCCTCCTGCAAAGAAGAAAGCACATGGGGAATGGAGTCTTCCACAAGCTCCATATCGGTAATATGACGCACACCTTCCCACTCTGCAAGGGCCTTGTGAAAAGCGTGCTCTTTCAAACAATGCACCTGATGTTGTTGAATGCGGCTTTGGAACCATTCATCACAGCCAAGCATTTGTTTGGGAACTAGCAACGTATCATCAATATCCAAAACAAGAAGAGTTTCCTTATTGACATAAGGCAACATCTCTGCAAACGAAGAAATATCTACAATTTTTGCCCATATACAAGAGATGCTAATCAAAAACAAAAAAAAGCTACTGCGTAGCATGAAGATAGCGCGCCTCCACCTCTTTCCAGTTGATCACACTCCATATATTTTTTACATATTCTATACGAGCCTGCGCATACTGAAGATAATAGGCATGTTCCCACACATCAATACCAAGAAGAGGCACAAGTCCCTGCGTGCTTAAAGGATCTTGATTGGCACATGTTGTAATCACAAGGCGCTTGCAAGAGGGATCATATCCAAGCCACCCCCAACCAGATCCCTGAATGGCACACGTCATCGCACTCATCTTCTCGACAAACGCTGCAAAACTTCCAAAAGTCTGACCTAAAGCCTGAGAAAACACTCCAGAGGGCACGACACCGCCACCTTCATTAACGGGAGCCAAATTTTTCCAAAACAAAGTATGATTAATATGCCCGCCTGCATTAAACAAAATCGTTTTTTGCAAAGCCATCATCGCTGCAAGATCCCCTTTGGCTTCAGCAGACACATATTTTTCTAACGCAGCATTGAGATTATTAACATAAGCTAGATGGTGCTTTGTATAATGTATTTCCATAATCTTTGCAGAAATCGCAGGCTCAAGAGCATCGAAAGCATAGGGCAGTTTATCCAGAGTATAGGGCGCGTTCATAGGGTTCTCCTTAGAAGTTAGAAAAAAATCTCTAAGCCATCATAACCAACATAAAAATTTTTCGGAAGAGATCTACTGGCAAGATCATGATCGACATGGTGCGATAAATGCGTAAAATAGGTGCTCTTTGCCAAAACCCTGCGAGAAAAAGCAATCCCCTCTTCAAAGCTAAAATGTGCCCCTGAAGGCTCATTGTGAATGGCGCTAAGGACAAGAATCCCAGCTCCTTGGAGATAGGGTAAAATTGCCTCATCAAAGCGTCGAATATCGGACACATAAGCGACATCACCAATGCGAAACCCATTAACCTTCATCTGACCCTGGTAATAACTGACATAGGTAAAGCAAACACCTTCAAAGTCAATCTCCCCATGATCCTCTGGCAAAAGCGTCACATCAAAAAAAGGGTGGGGATGAAATAGATAATGACACCGCTTGTGCACACTCTCTAAAGTCTCTTTAGAAAATAGACACGACACACGCTTTTGAGAACAAAAAGATAGCGCCCGGATATCCTCTATCCCTCCAATATGATCAAAATGCGCATGCGTAAACAAAAAACCATCTACACTTGCAAAGCCATAACGCAAAGCCTGCGTCCTAAAATCGGGCCCAGCATCAATAATAAAACGCTTTCCAAGATGGGAAATAAGCACCGAAGGGCGCAGCCTGTTATTTTTTTTGTCTATGGAAGTACATACAGCACACGTGCAACCAAGAAGGGGCACCCCCAAAGAAGACCCCGTTCCCAAAAAAAGCAGCTTAGATACACTCATAAACAAGCTTCCTCGCAAAATAGGCGTGATAAAGAAGACCCCTAGATCCCATAGCCGTCAACGCCCATACATTACCTCCCAGTCTCTCTATCTTTGGAAGATAGTGCCCCTCAGCCGACACCCTCACACCAGCCGAACATCCACACACCGCAAAACCATCCGCACCAAGCCCTGACATCTTAGGCACAAGGCTCTCTTTGGCAACATCGAAAGAAGCAAGCTCCGAAGAAAAAGTCTTTTCGTACGTAGATCCCACAAAATACGTTCCCGGCACATGTCCAAGCGCTAGATACCCAGATCCGACAACACTCCTTGTAATCCCAAGACCTTTGCAGTGTAGGACATGCCCCTTTACAGCACGCACCTTAAGATGCTCTCGATCTGCAAACTGAAAAATACCATGACCTGCAGCGATAATGATCATATCATAATCAGAGAGCTCTTCAAGCGCTGTGATATGCCTTTTTTTAAACAAAGCCCCAGAGCATGCACGGAAAAGCCCCTCAAGGTATAAAGGCATCGATATCGTCATACCCGAATGAATCAAATAGGCAGAAGAAGAGAGTCTTTCAACATCTGGGTACTCTTGAATTAAAGGCTTTTGACGCAGAATCCCATTTCTATGGGCAATAGGTCCAGACACATGCTTTTCTGCCTCATCGACAAGACGCCCTGTCTCCTGCAAAGCCGCATGCCCCATCCAGCTCTGGCGGCCCTGTTCCCCAGGATAGGGATGGACAAGGCCAGCCGCCGCTCCAGATGCCCCCCCTCCAATTCCCACCCCATCAAATATCGTAGGGACAAAACCACCCCTTTCTAAAAGATACCATGCACAGGCAAGACCAGACATCCCGGCCCCTATAATCGCCACCCTCTTCATCGCGGCTTATAGATATATTTTGGCCGCACAATCGGTGTCCCCTTGCCCCCTCTTGCCTCCAGGCGTTCATAAACAACCTGAATCGCAATACCAACAGAGCGAGCAAGACCAAACAACACAGTATAGTAC
>CAMFJP010000089.1 GCA_945957075.1 uncultured Chlamydiae bacterium | reverse complement strand
GGGGAAGAGCGCGCGAGCAGCCGACGGACGCAGGGACAAAGCAAAATCGAAGCGCAGCGGTCCGCACAAGGAGCCGCAGTATTATATACGGGCCTCCGCAGGAGGATTGATTGGGCACAGTCCCCTGCGTCTCAAGGGGGCAAGCGGGGGACAATGCCGCAGGACTTGGTCATCGACATGACTCTATAAGCCAGCTACAAGCCTTCTGCTCTCTTTTCTTTTTTTATACTCATGTTACACAGCCGCGAACGCGGTGGCATAACATGAGTAAATCAAATGGATGCGACAGCATGAACAGGAGAACTACACACAGGAGCACCTGTGCGCACAACCTGAGCACCTAGCGCAGAGAGCTTATCTACAAGACGGGCATATCCACGGTCTAAAAAGGAAAGACCTGTAATATGGGAAACCTCAGGGGCTAAAAGGGCTGCCATGACATAAGCAAAACCAGCACGGAGATCTGGAATTGCAATTTCTTTACCCACTAGCTGCGTGGGACCGCGTACAATAAGACTATGGTGATAGCTTTGTGCTGCAAACCTGCAGCTTTTTCCACCAAGACATTGCGTAAACAGCTCGATGTCTGCACCCATTTGCCTGAGTGTTTCTGTATACCCAAAACGATTTTCATAGACAGTTTCGTGGATTACAGAATTGCCGTGCGCCTGCGTGAGGAGCACAACGAAGGGTTGCTGCCAATCGGTCATAAATCCTGGATGAACATCGGTTTCAATGTGCACCCCTCCTCTTAAGGGGCCGTCTGCAAAAAACTCAATTCCATTGGGCTTAATTTCAAACCCAGCACCCACTTCTCGCAAACGATTTAAGAAAGTAATCATGTGCAGATGTTGCGCTCCTTCAACAAAGACGCGCCCTTTTGTGCTAATGGCCGCAAGACCCCATGAAGCAGCTTCAATACGATCTGTCATCACAGTATGCTCTACTTCATAAAATGTGCGCGCCTGCTGAATCCGAATGGTTCTATCTACATCGACTGTAATAATTGCGCCAAGCTTCTGGAGAAAAAGAATGAGATCGATAATTTCAGGTTCAATAGCTGCATTTTTGATGATAGTGGTCCCTCGGGCACGAACGGCTGCAAGCACTGTATTTTCGGTTGCACCAACGGAAGGATACGGCAACTCAATGCACGCTCCTGTAAGGCCGTGATGTGCATGAGCAAAATAGGCGCCTTCTTTTTTCATCTCTCGATGCTCTATACTAGCCCCAAGAGCGCGTAATGCCTGCAAGTGAAAATCAATAGGGCGCTTGCCTATCTTACACCCACCAGCTGTTGGAACGATAATGTCTTCATCGGTTCTACCTAAAAGAGCACCGATCATAAGAATAGGAATGCGGTTAGATCCTGAAAAGCGCTGGGGCACGTAAGAGGTTTTGAGATCTTTTGTTATAATCTCTAAAATACCTTCCTGTTTATCCCAAGTAATAGAAGCACCAATTTCCCGGCACAGTTCAACTGTGATATCGACATCTGCAATATCGGGAACATTATAAAAACGACATCGTTTATCCGAAAGCAAAGACGCGACAAGGAGCTTTGTCATGACGTTTTTAGCGCCTGACGCCCTGACACTCCCATGTAGGGGTACCCCCCCCTGAATTTCTAGCCTTTCCATATAGCCCTGAGTGTAGCTATGAAGCTAGATTAATTGCGAGAATTTCCTTATACCAAACGCAATAGGCACCTTGCGTCCGTTGATTTTATACCAAATACGGAACTTAGGTTATTAACCTGAACTTTGGGTTATTAGACATGCCATAATTGCGCATGTCTATTATGCTAAAGGTCTCTTTTCAAGAAGATGCATCACATCACTATCAGATATTTGCAAGAAGGACTTATAAAAACTACCAACTGCTGGAAATACAAACGGCGTATAAACGCAAACGGTCTCATTTACTTCTTGGGAAAGGGCCGTCAGCGCCTCACTAGAAGCAACAGGGGTTGCAAGGACGATTTTAGAAGCGCCGGAGGCGCGTACAGCCAAAATAGCAGCGCGCATGCTAGCGCCTGTTGCGATTCCATCATCAATAAGGATCACAATTTTCCCCTCAAGGGGCAGGCTCCGCCTGCCCTCTCGGTACATCGCACCACGTTTACAAGCAAGCTCTTTTTGCACCTCAATTTCGCGCTCAATATAGGCATTTGTTACCCCGAGAACGCCAAGCAGAGATTCATTAAGAACAAGATCGCCTCTTTCGGCAATAGCTCCAATTGCAAGCTCTTCGTTTTCTGGTGCTCGCAGTTTACGCACAACAAGCACATCAAACGCAAGCTTTAATAAAGAAGCGACCTCGGATGCTACAACAACGCCGCCGCGCGCCAGTCCTAGAACAATCGCATTAGGCTCTTTTGTATAGCGCTTTAGCTGCTCTGCAAGCTGTATTCCTGCATCGATGCGATCTTTAAACCGCATGCTATTGTTCTTCGATCCCATGATGACGGACAAAGCTTTTACTTGTAACCTGCTTAGGCTTTAAATAATCCTGCAACACTGCATCAAAAGCCTCAGCTGAAGTTTTATATCCACAAGTAAAAAGATCAACAAAGCAAGCGCCATACTCTGGATAAGTATGAATACTTGCATGACTTTCAGAAAGCAAAAAGACCATGGTTAAAGCATCAGGAGAAAATTCATATACGCATTGATCAAGGATAGTGGCTCCAGATGCATTTACAGCTTTTTCCATATGCGCCTTTAGGGCCTCTAAGTTCACAAGAGCCTCGTGGTCACATTCGGAATAGGTAGCAAAAAGATGCACTCCTCTAAAATGATGGATGTCATCTTCTGCTACGAGGGGCATATGAAAAGATAATGTGCCCAAACAGATGACCAAAAAAGCTGCTATATTAGCTATAAAAGAGGATTTTTTATACGTCTTCATAAACCTATTTCCATGTTAAAATGAAATTATCTTTTGACACTTCTGGCTCTTCAACCACAAGCTCACAATGCAGCTTCTCTCTGCTTATTTTTTTTACAAGCTCCTGTTGGGATAGGGGCCTGATTCGAAAGTGTCTGGGATAAGAGCTGCATATCATGTAGCCAGAAGAACCAGCTTTCACCATAGAACGCAGACAACGCTCTTGAAGGGTCCTGTGACACTGCCCAAATCCATGATCACTTAAAAAAATCTCTGCATCCTTAGGAATTTTATCAAAGGGAGCAAAAGTAACATCTTTAATCCCTAATTGATTGAGATAGAGCCTGGCAATTGCCAAATTTTCTTCTGTATCTACAATGGTATAGTTTTTCCATTTATGTAGAGAAGAAAGGACAGTGCAAAGACCTCCGTACCCAGCGCCAATCTCTACAACACGTTTACCATCCAAGCTTCCTAAATGATGAGCAATGTCTCCAGCGAGCTTAATGTAACGCACGGTCGATGGGGACATCTGTCCAAAAAAGGGATAGGTATGCGTTATAGGATCGCCCAAAAGATCATTTTTTCGAAACATCTCGACAAAACGAAGGAGATCTGGGTAGTGTTCAAGCGTATAACTTGCGTACAAATGCCCCTCTGCACATGTTGTGTATTCGTGCAAAAGCGTGTAAACCCCAGAGCGTTTAAAATGGGCGAAAAGATCTGGATCCTTAGCAAGCCCCACACAAACAGCGCGGTACCCTGCATTATCTGCCAAGCTCGAAACACACTTTGCAGAAGAAAGAGCAAGCCCCAACAACACCAACAAAACACATGAAATAAATTCTTTATTTCTCAATGTTTTTCCTCCAAACTCGTAGGGCATGCTATACAAAAAAACAGATTTTTTCAAATAAGAAAAATAGAAGCTATAACTTGTTTTTTTAAATCACAAGATCTTAACAAGTGCTCTATAGACCTCTTGCATAGCTCGCTTTGCTTGGTAACGCTTGTGATTTTTGAGCAGCTTTAAACCCAAATTTCGAATTAATATGAAGACATATTGCCGAGAAATTTGGGTTTAAAGCTGGCAAAAAGCGCCGCACTACCAAACAAATGGACTTATGCAAGAGGTCTTATGGAAAAAAAGGCATCAAAAAGCGAATATAATGACAATCTCAGGTGCGAGCTCACAACCCTCTTTTAAGGAAAAATAATGCGTCTTTTGCTTTCGTTAGCTCTTTTAAGTGCTATGGCCTATGGCGTATGGCAATGGAGTGAAGAACACCCCCATATGCGCCATCGGATTGAATCTTTACTTGATGTGGGTCATTTCCATACTCTTGAAATCCGCTATAGAGCCGAACAGATTATGGAGTCGCAGCGCAAGCACCTTCTTAAAGATGGAAGGCATAGATATCTAGATCCCGTTCTTACCTTTTATCCTTACTTGCTAATGGAGGTAAAGTATACAATATCGAAAGATAAAACCGCCGAAGGGCTTATGCTTTGGGATCTTACAGATGGTGAAATGGTAATTGATACCAAGCATTGGGAAAAGACCCATGGCTTTGGCGACTGCATCGATGCTCACTGTGAAAGGCACGAATTTAAAGTATTGCATGCACTTGCAAAACGGGGAGGCACAGGAGACCGAGAAGATTTAGCCAGCGCTCTGCATACAGAATCAGAGACGCTGCAAGCATGGATTGATAGCTGTCTGCGTAAACAACTGATTGTCCACACCAAAGGGCGCTACCGGCTGCATTTGCAAAACCCCAAGCTACACACAAAACCCGCTACAAAAATTGAAGAAAGACTGGTCACACAGCCGCATCGCAAAGCAATCCGCCTTAGTAAACGCTACTCCCTTTCCCAAATTGAACAGATCACAAAAGCGGCCTTTGGCAACGATTTTGCCATTCGCAAAACAACCAGCGTCTACTTGCCCGTTCACAGTATCACCGTACAAAACCCAGACGGCTCTATCCATACAAGCCACTGGAACGCCCTCACAGGCCGTCCCCTCGCCTCCAGACCCTAACAAGGAGTGATACCAAAACGCATAAAAAACACGACGTTTTCGCTGCGTCTAATGTCGTGTTTTTTATGCGTTTTGGTATCACTCCTTAAACGGAGCAGTATACACTCTCCAATGTAAATAACTGCCCATAAAGAGCAATAACAATGGAGCAACCCCTTGTTAACGCACAATTATGACACGTCTATTAATCATCATATTCTTTAGCCAACGTCTGTATGCCGTTGATGGCTGTAACAAGGCAGATTTAGGAGTTTTGTGAGGGAAGTATTTTATGGCTATTCCCAAGAATAACACTCTCTATGATTCAGAGATTGGCTTGTTTTTCTCTTTCTACAATAGCTTCAGCTTCTTCGTAAGTTTCCTTCAGTATAGTAACTAAGGTTTCATCTTCAACTTCTTTGGGAGGTCTGAGGTATTTGCCTGTTTTGCCACAAATCAGTCCAGGATCCTGCACTTTGTG
>CAMFJP010000088.1 GCA_945957075.1 uncultured Chlamydiae bacterium | reverse complement strand
ATTTAATTACTCATCTGTTGCGCGCAAGGCGCGCCTCAGCGTGCTCTGCGCTCTCTGTGGTGAAATATTTTAATTTGTGTTACGCAGCCGTGTTAGCGGCTGCGTAACATGGAAAACAAATTCACATTTGAGCGCGTCAAAGCTACTCAAAAAATGAATCTGTTTTCCGTGTTTGGTATTAGGCCTCTACTGTGTTCGAAGAGGGCAGACTTTCCACACCGGGCTCCTCTGCTTTTACAACTTGAGAGCGTGCGCGCACATTCCAAAGAGGCAAAATCAACAGGGCGGCGCACCCACCACAGACGCAGAGGGTAAGGAAAAAACCATACCACCCCCACTCTTGCGCCATCTTTCCTAAAGGATATCCCGCACAGGCGGCACCAAGATAGGCAATCCATCCTGTAAATCCAGTCGCTGTTCCAGCTGCCTTTTTATGAGAAAGCTCTGCTGCTGCCATGCCAATTAGCATTTGCGGTCCAAAGACAAGAAAACCAATTACAAACATCAATGCAAAGTCAATTGCAGGCAACCTGTAGGGCAAAAGCCAAAAGGCAAGAAGAGCGCCAACAACGCCGGCACTAAACAAAACATTAACGGGTCCGCGACGTCCTGAAAAAATCTTATCGGAAGCCCACCCTGCAACTAAGCTGCCACATACCCCACCCGCTTCAAACCAAAAAATACAGCCTCCAGCTGCAAGTAGCGAGTACCCCTTTGTTTCAACAAGATACAGTACGCTCCATGCATTAATCGCTGTACGAATGATATAAACAAAAAAATAGGAGATCGCAAGTATCCAAATATACTTGTTATTCAGCACATGCTCAAAAAGTATTTGCTTAATAGAAATTTCTTTTTCTTCTTCGTGACAAACAGAGGGGTAATCATCTTTAAATTTTTCTATAGAAGGGAGTCCCAAAGATTGCGGTGTATCCCGCAGTCTATAAATGAGCAAACACCCCACCGCAATACACATGGATCCTGGAATGTACATCGCATAACGCCATCCCCAATATTGAGCGCAAAAGGCTGCTATAATTGGGATCAGAGCTCCACCAACACTGTGTGAAGTATTCCACATCCCCCACCATCTACCACGCTCTTTTTGCGAATACCAATGGGTTAAAAGACGTGCACAAGGAGGCCAACCCCAGCCTTGAAACCACCCATTGAGCCCCCAGAATACAGCAAAGAAAAAAATCGAAGAGCTCATACCAAACAGGAAGTTGCATACACCTGTTAAAATCAGTCCTGCCGCCATAAAAAAGCGCGGGTTGGACCTGTCAGCAAGAATCCCACTTAAAAACTTGCTCATACCATAGGCGATAGAGAGAATACTGCCTAAAATGCCAAGATCCGCCTTGTTGAATCCAAGGTCTTGCATTAAAGCAGGCGTTGCAAACGTGAAGGTATTTCGTGTGAAATAATAAAAAATATAACCTATGTACATGCCAATAAATATGCGCATGCGCCAGTACTTATATTTCTTTTTAACTTCACCGGCGTCCTGAATCTCCTCAACATAAGGAGCTGGTTTGAGCATGTTCAATAGATTCATGCTGTTCTCCCCCTTTAGACTACAAAAAGATCAGAAAGGTAAAAAGAATTCTCTCTTATGTCAACACTTTTTTCTTTCAAAATTTTTATCCTATCTTTATACCCATCAATAACCACTACGGGTGATGCTCATGGATAACTTCCGCAAACCTATTGAAAACCGTGACGAGGTGCGTCCTGATTGGAAAATTCCTCCGACACAAGCGATTGAAAAAGACAAAAAGGAAGAGAATTCTTTTCCCTCACAAGAGCGAGTAAACAAACACCCTTTCTATATGTTGGTTTTCATAGTGATAAATAATTTTTTTAAAAACTTTGCAGGCAAAAAGCCGGCTATTTTCCCAGCTTCCCAGAAAGAAAAACTTTGCGAAGACTTGCTTTCTTTTAGAAAGTTATTGCACATTCTCAGTAGTGAAGATCAAAGTCACAACCCTGAGTTCAGCTGGCACCTGGCTCAATTATGGCATAACTTGCTCAATGATAGCCAGAATATTGCACATGTACCAGGTCTTTACTTAAAAATTAAAAATTTCATTAACGAAATTCAATGCTATCCTAAACATAGGGACTATTCGCTAGGCTACTACCTTTCTGAACATGGAGATGGCGCCTGGATCCCTTTCCCTTTTCTAGAAATACTTCACAACTTGCACAAAGAACACAAACAAAACCCAGAAGATAGCACGCTATCCCAATGGATGCATGCATTAACTGTGTTGATCTCAATCATAGAAAATAAAGAGACAATAGTGACAGAATAGTCCTGGCATTAGAAGGAGCGCGCATATGGAGTATTCAATTCCCAAAGGACTGTTTGATATCGTCCCTGAATCCGAAGAGACTTGGCGTCTATCTGACCGCTGGCAGCATATAGAAGGTGTTGCGCGCGCGCTTGCTCGCGACTATGGTTTTTTAGAACTACGCACTCCTATTTTTGAAAGAAGCGAGCTGTTTATACGCAGTGTTGGGGAATCATCGGACATTGTTTCCAAAGAGATGTATACGTTTTTGGATAAAGGAGAAAGGTCAATGACGTTGCGTCCAGAGGGTACAGCTCCTGCGATGCGGGCTTTTATTGAAGAGGGTATGCATCAAAAACCTCTCTGTCACAAGCTGTTCTATATTGGGCCGATGTTTCGCTACGAGCGCCCTCAAGCGGGCCGTTTCCGACAACACCACCAGTTCGGAGTAGAGGCAATAGGAATTTCTAACTATACGCAAGACGTTGAAGTCATTGACATGCTATGTGAATTTTATAGAAGGCTTGGAATTTCTAAGCTAGAGGTGCTTGTCAATACAGTTGGCACACCTCTTTGCAGGGAGCGTTATACACAAGCTCTTAGAGGGTACTTGGAACCGCTTACGGACCATCTATCTGCTGATAGCAAAGTACGGCTACACAAAAACCCTTTGCGCATCTTAGATTCTAAAGATCCTGAGGACCAGAAGGTGTTAGAAAGTGCTCCTAAGCTTTTTGATTCTCTTTGCGATGCTGCAAAAGAGCATTTTCATCAGGTATGTACACTCTTACAATCTCTTGGTATTCCTATACACATCAGCCCAAAACTTGTCCGAGGTCTTGATTATTACAATGGCACTGTCTTTGAAATTGTATCTACAGCTCTAGGAGCTCAAAACACAATGGGAGCTGGAGGAAGATACGATGGGCTGATTAAAATGTTAGGAGGACCAGATCTCCCCTCTTTTGGATGTGCAACTGGTCTAGAACGGGTCCTACAGGTGATGAATGCACAAGCAATTGGATTCCCACAGCCCCCAGCTCCACTGGCTTTTTTCATAGGCCTGGGCTCTACTGCAACCAATGCATGTTTTTCTCTACTTTCACAGCTACGCCATCTGGGCATTACAGCGGAAATGGATCTTAGCGGAAAAAAAATTCAACATGGGCTAAAAAAAGCGCATTTAATGAAGGCCACCTTTGCCATTATTATCGGAGAAGAGGAGCTTGCTCAAAATAAGGTTCAAATCAAAACAATGGCAACGCAAGAAACACAATTACTTTCCATGGAAGAGGTGAGAGACAAGCTCCTTTGCCTGGCGCACACACCCATTGACAGAAACGTCTCTTAAGTAATTTCCCAAAAGGGGCACCTCAGGGATTTCTGCTTGCAATCTGCATATGCGCTCTTCATGGCCTAGAGTATACTGAGGTATGTTCCCTTTAGAAATGCGTATATAGTCTGGACTTGGAATGCCAAGATGTTTCTCTACGCAGGCAATAGCTTTAGAAATAGATCCCTCTGTCATGATTGTAAACTGTGTTTTTAAAGAATCAGGAAAAATCTGAGTGTCAAAAGAGACGCCTAAAATTGGACTCTTTTGTTGACGTGGAACAATGTATCCAAATCCCTGAGGCAATCGAATCTGTTTATCATAAGTGCAACAAATGGCATAGACGGTGCGATGAGGAATTTCTACATGTTTTAAATCAAAAAGAGATCGTAACGCCTGCACAGGCAACGCGCTAATGACAAGATCAGCCTCATATGTCCCTTTTTGGGTGTGCACAACACCCTCTTTTTTTTCAACCCTTAAGACTCTCTCTCCAAGACGCAAAGACTCTCCGAGTCTTTCTGCTAAAACGTGGGCTAAACGCTCGGCTCCTCCCTTCAAAGAAAATAGTCCCCTATCCTTTCCTCTCCTTTTTTTAAAAAACGCTTTTGTTAAAGATCCATATTTTAGTTCTGCATTTTTAAGGGAAGGAAAGCTGGCATTACATGAAAGCGCTTGGCTATCCCCTCCAAAAACGCCAACTGCCATAGCATCAAAAAGGGTGCTTGCAATTTTTTCTCCGCATCTTCGTCTAGCAAATTGATCTATTGTTTCCTCGGAAGAAACAACGGGCTTTTTCCATTCACTCATCAACATCTTAAAAAGAGCAAACGACCAAGGAGTGCCTATGACACCTGGAAAGGCATGCAAAGCCCCATCCATCCACACAAATCGTCTTTTGGCAGCATCCGCAGAAAACACCATTTCCGATTCTAATCCAAGTTCCAAACAGAGTTGATATAGATCTTGCGATCTTGTGACTGCAAAGCCGCGGGGATGATAGAGGAGGCCACCTGGTTTTTCTTCTGATTCAAAAATAATTTTTTCTATGTGTTTTGGCAAAAAATAAGCGCAAGCAAGTCCCGAAACCCCTCCGCCAAGAATAATAATCTTTTTTATCATTTAATTACTTGTAATTACGTTTAAATCTAAACATGGTAATATTTAAACATGTTTAATTCTGTTAATAACTTTTATTATCCAGTTTGTTTTTACAATCCACAAGCATACTGCCGTCCATATGCCTATAGAATACCGCCTCCTATAGAGCAAATCCCCTATGAGGAATGGGCAAAAAAATATCATACAGCAAATATTAAAGTGATCAACAATGTTTCGGAATCTTTTGCTTGGAAAAAAGAATTCATTGCATCTGCAGAAACTAGCATAGAGCTATCCGCCAACTTCGCTGGCGGCAAAGACTTTATTGAAATCCTGGATCTGCTTAAGCAGAAAATGAAAGCAAAACCAAGACTGCGTGTACACATTCTGCTTAGCGAAGATCTTTTAGAAGCTAAAGACCGAAAAAGACTGATTCAATTAAAAAAACAATTTGGAAACAGATTCCACTATCTTATCACAAAAGTCCATGCTCAAATCCTGCCCTTCCCTCAATCTAAAGAAAATCATGTGAAAATGCTTGTCGTAGACGGAAAATATTTTGTAATGGGGGGCTCTGGGATCCACCAAAGAATGACGAGAGAAAAAGCCCCTTCTAAAGACATGTCAAAAGAAATTTCTAGTCGCATAGTGCGCGCTGTTGTAGCC
>CAMFJP010000087.1 GCA_945957075.1 uncultured Chlamydiae bacterium | reverse complement strand
TGAAGTTTCGAAAGAGGTCTAATAAGACAAACTAGATAGAGAGAGTAGGCATGGAAACAAAACAGTTTGACATTGCAATTATTGGAAGCGGTCCTGGAGGATATGTCGCAGCGATTAAAGCTTCCCAAAATGGTGCACGTGTATGCTTAATCGAAAAAGAATACTTAGGAGGTGTTTGCCTTAATGTAGGATGCATCCCCACAAAAACATTACTTGCACACGCTCACGTCATGAATGTTGTACAAAGTGCCGCTACTTTTGGAATTGAAACGGGCCCTATTTCTTTTGATTTCGCAAAAATACATGCACGCAAAACTGCTATCATCTCCAAAATTCGCAAAAATCTTGAAGGTCTTTTAACTGCCAACCATATCACGATCTTAAAAGGAAAAGCCTCGTTCTCTTCACAGACGGAATTAAAAGTGCAAGGCGAAGACAATGTTATTGTGTCTGCAAAAAAAATTATCATTGCGACAGGCTCTGTTCCAACAGACGTTCCCGCCTTTCCCTGCGATCATAAGCGCGTGTTTAACTCTTCTTCGATTTTAGAATGGTCTTCCCTTCCTAAAACACTTGCGATCATAGGGGGCGGCTACATCGGATGTGAATTTGCCTCTTTATATGCGGCCTTTGGCGTACGCGTTACTATTTTGGAAGCGCTGGATGCAATTGTATCCCTACAGGGAAAACAAATTTCGGATGCACTCACACGCGCGTTTGTAAAAAAAGGAATCAATATAAACACAAAAGTCTACGTAGAAGGAATCGATCACCAAGAGGATGGTCTCTCTATTCGACTCAAAGATAAACCCCCTATTCAATGCGAAAGGGCGCTTGTTTGTGTAGGAAGAAAAATAGCAACAGAGGGACTAGACTTAAACAAAGCAGGCCTTAACGTCGACAGCAAAGGGGCCATTAGCGTTAATGAACATATGGAAACCGCTGTCCCTGGAATTTATGCAATTGGAGATGTTACAGGAAAAATGCTACTCGCTCACGTAGCTTCCCATCAAGGACTTGTTGCAAGTTCTCATGCAACCGGACAAACTGCGCACATAAACTACGACGCTGTACCCGCCGTGATTTTTACCTCTCCTGAAATTGCAATGGTTGGAATGACTTTAGAGCAAGCAACGCAAGCTGGCCATGCAGCAACAATTGGAACATTTCCGTTCCTAGCTCTAGGAAAATCGGTAGCATCTGGAGAAACTGAAGGGTTTGCACAAGTTGTGATTGATAAAAACACAGGCGCTATTTTAGGCGCTCAGGCCATGGGAGAACAGGCTGGAACTCTTATTGGCGAAATGAGCCTTGCGATCCATAATGAGCTTACGGCAGAGTCTATCACCGAAACGATTCATGCACATCCAACGCTTGCAGAAGCATGGCCAGAAGCCACTCTCATGGCTCTTGGCATGCCGCTACACTTTCCGCCAAAACATCCTAGAACTCTTTCCCAAGAGGTCTAATGACTAAGCTAAACCTACTTCCAGAAAATCCAGAATCTGCACCACGCGGGAGGTTTCCCTCTTGGCTACATAAGGATATTCCCAAAGGGGGAGAGGTATTTCAAACAAATACCATTCTGCGCACATATCGCCTAAATACGGTCTGCGAAGAAGCAAAATGCCCGAATAGACCCGAATGCTATAGTAAAAAAACAGCGACCTTTCTAGCCCTTGGCAAAGAATGTTCGCGCAACTGTGGTTTTTGTGATATCGATTTTTCCAAAACACCCAAAGCACCAGAGGAAGATGAGCCGACACGCATTGCGCTGTCTGTAAAAGAGCTTGGACTCCGGCATGTGGTAATTACAATGGTGGCACGCGATGACCTCTCCGATGGGGGTGCAAAACACATCGCAGAAATCATACGCACTATACGATCTCATAATGAAGAGGTTACAACCGAGGTACTAACCTCTGATTTTAATGGGAATCTTACGGCACTTGAATGTGTACTAAAAGAGCGTCCAGATGTATTCAATCACAATATCGAAACCGTACGCTCCTTAACCCCAAGGGTACGTCATAAAGCAACCTATGAGCGCACTCTTTGCATACTGCGTCATTCCAAAGAAAGTGGCTGTGTGCGCTTTGTAAAATCGGGGATCATGGTAGGACTTGGCGAACAAAAAGAAGAGGTAAAAGAGACGTTACACGATCTCAAAAATGTGGGGTGCGATATCGTCACAATTGGTCATTACCTGCAACCCAATCGACGCAAATTAACGGTGAAAAATTTTATCTCTCCCGAAACATTCGAAGAGTATGCTGCATACGGAACCTCTATCGGAATAAAGCACATGTACTGCGGCCCTTTTGTACGCTCTAGTTACAACGCACATTTATTTGCATCGGCCTAAATTCGAGGTAATCTGCAGAGGTCAATATATAGTTGACACCACGCGCCTTACCAAATAGGGGCGGACCTTGTTTGATATTATGCAAATGGCCAAAAATGCAGAGATCTATATTGAATTTTTCTAAAAGAGCTGAAGCTCGGGAGGCTACAAGGTCTAAACCAATAGGCGGATAATGGGTCATGGCAATACGGGTGTGCGCTTCCGGATGCATCTGCTCCAAACTTAGCTGCAATCTTCCGAGCTCTCGAACAAAAATTTTCTCACTCTCTTCCTCATCCCTTTCATGCGAACGGGCGCGCGGATTTTCCTGAAAGTGCACAATCGTATCAAAACGGTATTCAGAGGAGTCCCAAAGACGAGAACCTCCAACAGCAACTCCATTCCACAAAAATGCATCATTATGAATTGCAACAATACTCGGAGGCAAAAGCCTATGTAATTTAGCTTTAGAAGAGGGCCACCAATAATCGTGATTGCCTCTTAAAATGACCTTTTTTCCAGGCAATGCATCAAGCCACAAAAGATCTACTCTGGCATCCTCTGGTTTCATTGCCCAAGAAATATCCCCGGCTATCAGAACAAGATCTTCTTGCCCAATACACTCTTTCCAGTTGCTTTCTATCCTTTCGGCATAGCGTTCCCATAGAGGGCCAAAAGCCTCCATGGATTTACTAGGATCTCCAAAAGCTAAATGTACATCTGCCAGCGCCCAAATGCGTATCATAAAATAAAACCGTCGGGGATTCGTGCTCCTGAGGTTACGATAATAATACCATCACGAATATAAATACCATCGCCATCAAAGTTTTGTATATTTTTGGAGTTAGTAAGGCGCGCTCTATGGCCTATATAACTTTGTTCATCAATAATCGCTTTATCAATCACACAATCTTCACCAATACCAAAAAAATCAGACGCACTAGAAATATCGTGCAAATGATTTCCCAAAACAATTGATCTATGAACAATACTTCCCTGTCCTATACGCGCACGCACCCCAATTACGCTAGAGGCAATCTCCTCTGCTTCAATAATAGATCCTTGGCTGATCAAAGAATCGCGGACCAATGTATTTTTAATCATAGGACTTGGCAAATGATTATGCCTTCCATAAATGGGATGACTTTCATCATAGATATCTAAACAGCTGCCACCCTGAGTCAAGGCCAAATTAGCTTCATAGTAAGAACCTATCGTTCCGATATCGACCCAGTATCCATCGTAAACAAAGGCATAAGATCCTCCTTTAGCAACAGTAGATGGAATAATATGACTTCCAAAATCATTCCCATGCTCTGCCATCGCTTCAATTAATGCGCTTTTTTTAAAAATATAGATCCCCATTGATCCCAGACAAGTTTGCGTTTCTATATCATAAATGTCTTTCAAAAGCTCTGGCTGCGTTGGTTTTTCCACAAAGCGACGAATGCATTTTTCTTCATCTACACGCATAACGCCCATACGCTTTGCGTTTTCTTTGGAAACAGGAAGCGAGGCAATAACAAGATCTGCATTTTTTGAAATTGCAAAAGAGAGCATATGCTGAAAGTCAATATTGTACAGCTGGTCTCCTGAAAGGATCAAAAAGTAGTCTGCCGGAACATGCTTTAAATGCTCTAAATTTTTCCGTACCGCATCCGCTGTTCCTTCAAACCATAATTTTTTTTCAGCGGTTTCTTGAGGGCAAATGAGCCGAATAGGAATTTTTTGTGTTGTATAGGTTTGCACAATATACTCTTGCAAAGAGGAGGCTAGGTATTGAGAAATAACAAAAATATTTTCTATTCCAGAATTGAGAGCATTAGAAAGGGGGATATCAATTAGAAGGTATCTTCCTCCAAACGCAACAGCTGGCTTACACCGAGTTTGCGTCAAAGGGAACAGCCGCGTTCCCTGGCCGCCGGCTAACACGATTGCAGCAACGCCATGCAACGCCTTGGCAGCAAGAGCCGCTTCATCAGGCCGCATCTCTGGTTGAAGGGGACGCGCAAAACACATACACACCTCGATAGTAATTACATTAATTAACTACTACCAATAATGTATTTATATCACAACATTTTTAATTAAAAATTGTTCAGCTAAAAATAAATCTAATTCCGTTGTGATCTTCTTGTTCAACTCGTTGCCAATTACAACACGAATCTTATTGTCCTTTAGCAAACTACAATCGTCCGAAGCCTCTAAATCTTGAGCTTTTTCATGTGCTGCGCGTATCAGCGGATAAGAAAAACTTTGAGGTGTCTGTCCACACCAATACTCTCTGCGGAGAGGAATAGTATCAATAAACGCTCCATCTTTTGTATGGACAATAGTATCAGAAGAGGGGATGCAGGTATTTACAGCCTGATACATTAGAACCTCTTGAATATTTCTTTCCACTATGTCCTTTGTCACAAAAGGGCGTGCTGCATCATGAATCACAACATAGTCTGTGTGCCCTGTACAGGCCAAAAGTCCAAGATAAGAAGAGTGTTGACGCGAAGACCCACCAGGAACAACCCGCACTATAGAAAAATCTTCCGTTTCTCTATTCACAATATCTAACCACAAGGGATGGCACACAATAATAATTTCAGAAAAAAACGATACGCGAAGGAAGGTCTCAAGGGCATACATATAAACTCGCTTGCCCTGCAAAAAATGAAACTGTTTAGGGGTAGAACTGCCAGTACGCATGCCACTACCAGCCATTAAAAGAATAGCTCTAACAATAGGCTGTTTTGATGTCATAAAGTTGAGACTTGATGGACTCGAACCATCGACCCCCTCATTAAAAGTGAGGTGCTCTAACCAACTGAGCTAAAGTCTCGATACATGACCCCAAGGGGATTCGAACCCCTGTTATCAGAATGAAAATCTGGTGTCCTAGGCCAGGCTAGACGATGGGGCCAATTTTCATTAAATTTGTGGCACACATTCTATCGCGCCGCGGGATTTTTCCGCAAGCACTAAACAGTCATAATCTCTTTTTCTTTTGCTTGCATCAGGTCATCAGTCTCTTTGCAAAACTGATCTGTTAAGTCTTGGATGGTCTTTTC
>CAMFJP010000086.1 GCA_945957075.1 uncultured Chlamydiae bacterium | reverse complement strand
ATCTTTGCCAACAACAAACCAGGCTTTGCCCTGACCTCCAATCCCTAGGCCTTTGCGCTGTCCTATGGTGTAGTAGGCTGATCCCTCATGGGTTCCGATGCATGTCCCGCACAGGGTTTCAAGTGGGCCTTTGTGAAACGGGATGTAGTCTTTAATAAATTGTTTGAAATTGCGTTTGCCGATGAAACAGATGCCGGTGCTGTCTTTTTTTTCTGCTGTGGGCAGTCCGTGGGCTTTGGCAATGGCTCTGACCTCTTTTTTATGTAAATTCCCGATAGGAAAAAGGGTTTTTTCTAGGGCGTATTGAGATAGTGTATAGAGGAAATAGCTTTGGTCTTTTCCGGGGTCTTTGCCGCGTAAAAGATGCCAGGTGTCTTTTTTTTCTTTGCGGCAGTAGTGGCCGGTTGCAAGGTAATCGGCTCCAAGTGATAGAGCTTTTTCTAGAAGGACTTTAAATTTGATTTCTCGGTTACATAGGATGTCTGGGTTTGGGGTATACCCTGCACGTAGCTCTTCTAAAAAATGGGAAAAGACCTCTTCTTTATATGTTTTTGTAAAATTTACGGTGTAGTGAGGGATGTCCAAATGGGCGCATACTCTTTCCACATCGGCGTAGTCTTTTGAGGCTGTGCAGGTTCCTTGCGCATCTTCTTCCTCCCAATTTTTCATGAAAAGGCCGATGACGCGCATGCCTTGCTGTTTTAGAAGGAGGGCGGCCACAGAGGAATCTACGCCGCCTGACATGCCTATAACAACAGTTTTCATGTTTTCGATGCGAGGGTCATATTGTTTGCAGCGTCATGAGGTGGGGTGATGTGATCTGTAAATGTGAGTTTGTCTCCCTCTGCAGATACAAGCCAGCTGCCGCCCTTGCCAGGGTTAAGGAGGAGTTTTTCTGCAAGAGGGTCTTCGAGATATTGTTCTACTACCCGGCGCAGTGGACGTGCTCCCATTTCTGGTTGAAAGCCTTTGGATACAAGGAGGTCTTTGGCTTTTTGGTCGAGTTGTATGAAGATGTGTTTGCGCTCTAAGCGGGATAGCACTTTTTTTACTTCAAGGTCAATTACCTGTAGAAGGTGGGTTTTGTCTAGAGGATGGAAGATGACGATATCGTCAAGACGGTTGATAAATTCAGGCTTAAAGCCTTTTTTGACGGCTTCATCGATTTTAGCGCGCATGGCTTTATAGTCGAGCATGCCTTCTGTAGCGCCAAATCCAACTTCTGACGATTTGCGGATGAGGTCGGCGCCAAGGTTGGATGTCATGATGATAATCGTATTGCGAAAGTCTACTTTTCTTCCTAAGGAATCGGTGAGTCTGCCCTCTTCTAAGATCTGTAAAAGTAGATTCATAACGTCTGGGTGCGCTTTTTCAATTTCGTCAAATAGTACGACGCAGTAGGGTCTTCTGCGCACCTGCTCTGTAAGTTGTCCTCCCTCTTCGTGCCCAACGTATCCTGGAGGAGATCCTGTCATGCGGCTTACTGCAAATTTTTCCATATATTCGGACATGTCGACTTGAATTAGGGCGTCTTCCCCTCCAAACATATTGACTGCAAGCTGTTTGGCAACAAGGGTTTTTCCAACGCCCGTTGGCCCTAAAAAGAGGAAGGCACCGATGGGTCTTCTTGGGTCTTTAATATCTGCTCTGCTGCGGCGGATGGCTCTGCATACGATGCTGACTGCGTCGTCTTGTCCAATTACTGTATTTTTGAGTAGATCTTCCATGCGGAGGACCTTGGCAGTTTCTCCCTCTGTCAATCTTGTAATGGGAACATGGGTTTGTCTTGAGACAATGGCGGCTATTTCTTCTTCATCGACAACGACTCTATGTTCCTCTTTTTTGCTTTCCCATTCCGCAAGAATTTTTTGTAGGTCTTCGCGTAAAAGGCGCTCTTTATCGCGTAGTTTTGCTGCTTTTTCGTATTCTTGTTTGTTAATGGCGGTCTCTTTCCCCACGCGCACTTCTTCGATGTCTGCCTCTAGCTTTGCGATGCCTTGAGGTGGGTGCATGGATCCAATACGCGCTTGGGCGCCAGCTTCGTCGATAAGGTCGATGGCTTTATCGGGTAGAAAGCGTCCTGTGATGTATCTATCTGAAAGACGGACTGCGCTGTAGATGGAGGCTTCTGTGTAGATACATTTATGGTGCTCTTCATATTTTGGTTTGAGTCCCATGAGGATTTCAACGGCCTCTTCTTGGGAGGGGGGGGATACAAGAATGGTTTGGAAGCGTCTTTCTAAGGCGGCGTCTTTTTCTATTTGGCGGTACTCTCCGAGGGTTGTAGCACCAATGCATTGAATTTCCCCGCGAGAAAGAGGGGGCTTTAAAATATTTGAGGCGTCAATGGCCCCTTCGGCAGCCCCAGCTCCTACGATTGTATGGAGCTCGTCGATGAAAAGAAGGATGTTGCCATGCTTTTTGATTTCATCCATGACAGCTTTGATGCGCTCTTCAAATTGTCCTCGATATTTTGTTCCAGCAATCATAAGAGTAAGATCGAGGGCAATGAGTTTTTTCTTAGCTAGATGTTCGGGGACCTCACCTTTTACGATGGCATGGGCAAGCCCCTCTACAATCGCTGTTTTTCCAACCCCTGCTTCGCCAATAAGGACGGGGTTGTTTTTTCTTCTTCGGCATAAGATAAGGATAAGCCTTTCAACTTCTTCTTTTCTGCCAATAACAGGATCTAACTTGCCCTCTTTGCACATCTCTGTGAGATCATGGCCGTAGGCTTTTAGAGCTGGCATTTTATCGGCCGTCATGCCTTTATCTTGCGTTTTACCAGCTGTAGAGCCGCTTCCAGACATGCCCATTGGGGGAAGTTGTAGATTAAAGGTTTCAAGCTCGCGCAGAACCTCTTTGCGTACATCTTTGGGTTTGATGTTTAGGATTTCTAGGACCTGGGCGGCAACGCCATCTGTTTGTCTTAGAAGGGCAAGAAGTAGGTGTTCTGTGCCGACATAGTTATGATTGAGGGCAGCGGCCTCTTCGTTGGCGTTTTCAAAAACTTTTTTTACTTTTGCTGTAAGAGCTGGATCGCCGTAGACTTGGATTTCAGGGCCAAAGCCAACAAGACGTTCGACTTCGATCCGCACGGTTTCGTAGTCAAGATTCAAATTTCTTAATACATTTACAGCGATTCCTTGTCCTAATTTTAATAGACCAAGAAGGACGTGTTCTGTTCCTAAGTAATTGTGATTGAGTCTTTGCGCCTCTTTTTTTGCAAGCTTAATGACCTGTTTTGCGCGATTGGTAAATTTATCAAACATAAGATAGCCTCTTACAGCTCTTGTTCTTTGTACCTCAGTCTAGATGCTTTTTGTCTTTTTGGCAAATTGCTGGGTTTGTACTATGGAATGGAAAGGGGTTTTATGAAGCTGTTAAGAGATGGGATAAGGGGTGCTGAGGAAAATATGCGCCTGGATGCGGCTTTGCTGGGTGCTATAGGTGGAGAAAGTGAGGTGAGTGTCCGGTTTTATGAGTGGAAAAGGCCGAGTATCACATATGGGCATTTTGTAAGGCCCGAAGACTATCTTGATATGACTCAGGTTGAAGCGTTTGGTATTGATCTTGCCAAGCGGCCGACTGGAGGGGGGCTTGTGTTTCATATGTGGGATATGGCTTTTTCTGTTCTTGTCCCGAAAGCTTATATGAGAAGTACGATGGAGAATTATTTTCTTATTAATGAATCTGTGCGGCGTTCTGTGGATGAGTTTATGGGGATGAATGGTCTTTTGCTAATTCCTGAGGATATGGAAGCCTTTGATGGTGCTTGTGCTCGATTTTGTATGGCGCGGCCAACAAAGTATGATGTTGTTTTGCATGGAAAGAAAATAGCCGGGGCAGCGCAAAGGAAAACAAAAGAGGGTTTTTTACATCAGGGAACGATTGCCTTGCAGCTTCCAGATAGTGCGCTTTTAGATGCGATTTTGCTTCCTGGAACGCGCATTAAAGAGGCGATGTACGCTAGTACTTATCCTCTTTTAGAGAACGTCCGTATGACAAAAACACAGGTTCAACTAGCTCTTGAGCAGCTTTTTTGCTCTTACCTTCAGCAAAGCCTAAGCTTGGTATAATGTGGGTTATACCACAATTTAGGTTTCAGAAGAATTCTAATTTATTTTCCGTGTTTGGTATTAGGGGGTTTGGGTAGAATAGGTGCAAAAAGTGTGCACTACAGGAGTTTTGTGTGAGCAAGAAGACGGCGATTTCCCCAACACGGGAAGAGAATTATCCAGAATGGTACCAACAAGTTGTAGATGTTGCTGATTTAGCAGAACATTCTTTTGTTCGCGGCTGTATGGTGATTAAGCCTTGGGGGTATGCCATTTGGGAAAATATCCAACGTGTGCTAGATGGCATGTTCAAAGAAACAGGACATCAAAATGCTTACTTTCCTGTGTTTATTCCGCTGAGTTTTTTGGAAAAAGAGGCGCAGCATGTTGAAGGGTTTGCCAAAGAGTGTGCGGTGGTAACCCACCATCGATTGGATAAGGGGGCTGATGGGGGGCTTGTTCCTGCCTCTCCTTTGGAAGAGCCTTTGGTTGTAAGGCCCACTTCTGAAACAATTATTGGGGCTACCTTTGCCAAGTGGGTAAAGTCGTATAGGGATCTTCCTCTTTTAATTAATCAATGGGCAAATGTTGTGCGTTGGGAGATGCGCACGCGTCTTTTTTTGCGTACAACAGAGTTTTTGTGGCAAGAGGGGCATACTGTACATGCAACAAAAGATGAGGCGATAGAAGAGACGCTTAGGATGCTGGATGTTTATTACAAGTTTGCTCATGAATATTTGGCAATGCCTGTAATTTGTGGGGAGAAGACGGAAGGGGAGCGGTTTCCAGGAGCTGTGTCGACGTATACGATTGAAGCGATGATGCAAGATGGGAAGGCTTTGCAAGCTGGGACGTCGCACTTTTTAGGACAGAATTTTTCTAAAGCTGCTGGCATTGAGTTTCAGACGAAGGAGGGTGGGCTTGAGTATGGGTGGACAACCTCTTGGGGGATGACAACTCGTATGATTGGCGGGCTTGTTATGACGCATAGTGATGATGATGGACTTGTAATGCCGCCTCGTATTGCAGCGTGTCATGTCGTGATTGTTCCTATTATGCATCAAGAAGAGAGCAGGACTCTTGTACTTGATGTGTGCGCCCTGCTTCAAAAAAGACTTGGGTCGGTTATGTATCAAGGCCGCCCTGTTCAGGTCAAGGTGGATACGCGCGATTTGCGTGCAGGAGATAGGATGTGGGAGTGGATTAAAAAGGGCGTTCCTGTTCGCGTAGAAATAGGCCCTCGAGATCTTGCTGAGGGTGTTGTTTGCGTAATGCGCAGGGATGCTCCTCATAAAGAGATTGTGAAAATCAGTGTGGATGGATTTATTGAGGGTATTGAAAATCTTTTAGAAGAAATTCAACAAAATCTTTATAATAAGGCTTGTCTTTTTCAAAAAGAGCGTACTCGTGAGCTCTGCTCTCGAGAGGAGTTTTACCAGTTTTTCTCTCAATAGGAGGGGGGGGTGAGTGG
>CAMFJP010000085.1 GCA_945957075.1 uncultured Chlamydiae bacterium | reverse complement strand
AAGCGGGGGACAATGCCGCAGGACTTGTCCCCGACATGTCTCTATAAGCTAGCTAAAAGACTTTTATTCTCTTTTTTTATAGCTGCGTAACATGAGTCATTTATTTGCTAAAACTGTCTTTTTTGGCAACTGCAATACAGAATTTTTCGGCAATATGTCCCCATATTGCCTCAAAATTCTGTATTGCAGTTGCATAAAAACCATCAGTTTTTTCAAACAAAGCAAGTTTCGAAAGAGGTCCATTCATATTTGAGCGCGTCAAAGATATATTTTTCAACTGATTGAGCCTCTTGCATAACCTCCCTTCCGTAAACGTACATGTGCCTTTTGTACCGGAAAAATCATGATGGGGGGCCGGTTAGGGGCCTTTTTATATTTATGCTTTTTCCTATATGCTTTGAAACAATCTAGGATATATGTAGATCTCTACTAGGCAATTGCAATAGCAGCGCTTGCGGGGGCAAAGGTGGTGCGCTGCATTGTTTTTAGGGAGAGGGGGTGTCGGGCATAAGAGAGATGCTAACGCGTGGCGGGCGACTTCCTGGGGAGGCTGCTGCTTTTGGGATTGCAAGGGTAAATCGAAAGAGTGAGTGCGCAATTTCTTCTTTGATTTTTGAGCTTAAATGCTCAAAAAGGAAGAACGCCTCTTGTTTGAATTCGAGTAGGGGATCTTTTTGTCCAACCACTCTAAGGCCAACCTCTGTGCGTAAATGATCGATGCGTAGCAAGTGATCTTGCCACCATTTGTCTATTGTGCGTATCAGAATACTTCGGATGATTTCTTGTAAAATTGTTTGGGGTGGGGCGAGAGGAGCTGTAGAGGCAAGAAGGGGGGCAACTCTTTCTAAAAGATTGATTTCGTGATTAATTTTTTGTCTAAATGCAGATAGTGTTTTTTCTACAGCTTTATCTTGAATTTCTTCTAATGTTAGGTAATCGTTGTCAAAATCAGACGGATCAAAGTTAAGGGGAAAGTGGCTCATCAGCCACTCTCTATACCCTTCTGGATCCCAACCGTTTTCCTCAGATCTTTGAGAGAAAAAACGGTGACTTGTTTCAATACATAGGCTCTCTAATACCTCTTCTGCTAGAGCTAAAGAGTCTTCTGCTTTTAGAACATCGCCGCGAAATGCATAAATTTCTGTACGCTGTCTGTTCATGACATCGTCGTATTCAAGAGTGTGTTTGCGCATTGTATAGTTGCGCTGCTCTACCCGTTTTTGCGCTGTTTCAATCGACTTATTTAAAATGCGTGCGGAGATAGGCTCCCCCTCTGGAGGGCGAAACTTTTGTAGAAAAGCGGTAATACCAGGCGAGGTGAAAAGACGCATGAGCTCGTCCTCAAAAGAGATGTAGAATTGTGAGGACCCTCGATCTCCAAGACGCGCAGATCTGCCGCGTAGCTGTCTATCTACACGCCGAGATGAGCTTCGTGTTGTTCCAAGTACATGCAGACCACCTAAATCGGCAACACCCGGTTGCAGTTTAATATCGGTTCCACGGCCTGCCATATTGGTTGCAACCGTGATCGCACCTTTTGTTCCTGCATGGGCGATAATTTCTGCTTCATGGGCATGGTTTTTGGCATTGAGGACTGTATGTTCAAGGCGATTTTGTTTTAAAATGCGTGATAGTTTTTCCGATACGTCCACAGACTCTGTCCCAATAAGAATGGGTCTTCCTTCTGCGTGCAACTTTTGTATTTGCTTTAAAATGGCATTATATTTTTCCCGCTCTGTCATGTAAACTTCGTCATCGGCATCTTCTCTGCGGCAGGGTTTGTGAGTGGGAATGCTGAGAACTTCTAGCTTATAAATCGCTTTGAATTCGCCAGCTTCTGTCATAGCCGTTCCTGTCATGCCGGCTAACTTGTCATACATTCTGAAATAGTTTTGGAGGGTAATTGTTGCATAGGTTTGCGTTTCCCCCTGTATGGTAACGCCCTCTTTTGCTTCAATTGCCTGGTGGAGTCCATCGGAAAAGCGTCTTCCTGGTTGGGGTCTTCCGGTGTTCTCGTCGATAATGACAATTTTGCCCTCTGCTGTGATGTAATCAACATCTTTTTCCATGAGAAGGTGGGCTCGTAGCAGTTGTCTTAAATTATGCGCACGTTCTTTGCGAAGACTATCTTGTTCCCTGAGGGCAACTTTCTTTTCGAGTTTTTCCTGTGGTGTTAGCGCCGGGTCTTCATCAATTATTGCATAAGCTTCGCCAAGATCTAACATGACAAAATCGTCAGTTCCGCCGTGGAAGCTTGCCCATGTTTGAATCCCTTTATCTGTAAGCTCAAACTCGCTGGCTCTTTCATCAACAATAATATAGAGCTGGGAAAGGATCTCTGCTTTTTCTTCTTTGTTTTGCTCGCCGTAGTAGTAGGTGTCCCACTTTTCGATTTCGGCGCGTAAACGGGGATCTTCTCTTAAACGCTTTAAAATCTTGTGGTGGGGGACGCCCTTGCTAACAAGCCATAGGTTTTTTAGCGCTTGTTTATGCGTGTCTTTCAAATCCTCGCAATTTTCTACAATTTTGCGAGCTTCTGTTGCAAGCTGGTTGCATAAATCTCTTTGTAGGCGCACAAGATGGGCAACATCGTCTTTTAGAACATCGTACATTTGGCGTGATGTTGCCGCAGGCCCTGAGATGATTAAAGGCGTTCTTGCCTCGTCGATAAGTATAGAATCGATTTCGTCTACAATAGCAAAAAAGTGTCCACGCTGACATTGATCTTCTGCGCGCTGAGCCATCGAATTATCTCTTAGATAGTCGAATCCAAATTCTGATGCTGTGCCATAAACGATGTCGGCAAGATAAACATCTTTACGTTGATCTGGTGGTGTCGAATTGGTAAGAGCTTTTACGGTTAATCCAAGCCAACGGAAAATAGAACCAATCCATTCGCAGTCTCTTGAGGCAAGGTAATCATTTACTGTCACAAGATGGACGGGCTTTCCAGAGAGAGCGTTTAGATATAGGGGCATTGCAGCGGTGAGAGTTTTACCCTCTCCGGTTTGCATTTCTGCGATAGCTCCATAGTGCATGGCAATGGCACCCAAAATCTGCACATCATAGGGAACCATGTCCCATTTTTGGTTATAGCCTGCCACATGAACCTCGGAACCTACAAGACGTCTGCATGTGTTTTTGACAACAGCATAGGCTTCAGGAAGAAGAGTATCTAAGGACTCTCCTTGGGCTACGCGCTTTTTAAATTCTTCTGTTTTTGCGCGGAGCTCTTCATCTGATAACTGCTGGAGCTTTTCTTCTAGTTGATTAATGAGTGTAACGTGTTTAGCGTATTTTTTAAGAAGACGGGCTTGAGCAGTTCCAAAAATTTTTTTAACGTAATGTAACATGGGCACCTATATCAAAAGATAATCAATATGCTATAGGATTTTCCTTTGTTTTTTCCAGCGAAAAAAATCTAAGACATGGTAAAACTATAGATAAGAGAGGAGAAAAGTATGTCTTTAAATTTTATATTGGCATTAATTCATAGAGCTCTTGTAAAGCACAAAACCGCGCGCATTAGGGAAAAGACGAGTTCATGAAAAAGACTGTAATCCTACTTTTTGTTACACAAGCTCTTTGTGCAGCGGATATTGCGCCATCAAATGAAATCGAGGTGCTCGATAATATGATTCGCAAAACGGAGGAGAGGCTTGCAGATCAAAAACTGTTAAGAGAAAAAATGATTGAATTTCAAGATCTTAGAAATCAGTTTTTAGCAGATCAAAAGACTAGAGCCTGTGCATTTAAAATGACTCACCTTGCCCCTGTAATTTTAGAAAAAATTGATGCTTATCATTTACGGCAGATGTTTCCTTCTTACTATATAGAGGAACTTGAGGCGTTTGTTCAACTGGGCGCAAAGCGGACATAAGATGACAAATATTTGTTATATAGACCGCGTAACCAAGCAAGAGGAGACAGAGCGTGTGTATGGTGGCGCTTTTATTAGGCTCCTATACGCAAAAAAATGGTTTTTACGCCCCCTTGCCTGGGTTTTGCTTCCACTAGTGGCAAGACTCACTTGTTTTTCACAGCTATATGGTGCATTGCAAAAAACAAAGATGAGCCGTTTTAAAATTCTTCCTTTTATTCGCAAGTTTCAAGTTAACCCTGAGGAGTTTGCGGATCCAGTAGATAGCTTTTGTTCATTTAATGATTTTTTTATTCGCAAGCTTCGTCCTGAAGCCCGGCCTATTGCAAGTGGACATGATGTGGCTATATTGCCGGCAGATGGTAGATACCTTGTTTTTCCTAATTTATCTTTGGTCAGTAGTTTTTTTGTGAAAGGAAAGAGGGTGTTTTTAGATGAGCTATTGCAAGATGCTACTTTAACGCAAAAATATGCCCAAGGATCCATGGTTATTGCGCGGTTGTGCCCTTCGGATTACCACAGGTTTCATTTTCCCTGTAATGGCATTGCAGAACAAGCGACTGTCATTCCAGGGGCGCTTTTTTCTGTAAATCCTTTAGCTTTAAAAGCAAAAAAAGATGTCTTTATACAAAACAAGCGTGTGATGACGAATGTACATACAAAAAACTTTGGCCATATTCTTTATATTGAAGTCGGGGCTACCTATGTTGGAACGATTCATCAAACATTTATTCCTGGGGAGCCTTATGCAAAGGGAGATGAAAAAGGGTATTTTTCATTTGGAGGGTCTTCTTTGATTTTACTTTTTGAGCCTGGCTTTATTGCCTTTGATCAGGATCTTTTAGACGCATCGACACGCGGGTGCGAAGTTCGAGGACTTCTCGGGCAGTCTTTGGGAAGAGCCCTTTCTTTATAAAAAGTTCTTTATTTAAAATCTTAGGTTCAGATATATCCTTGGAAAGTTCATTTTTTATTTGACGAGGATCTTGGCCGTGAAAAAGATGTTATCGATATATTTTCTGTGCATGACTGTGTGGGCCTGTCTTTTTGCAACACCTGCCCAAGTTACGATTATTAGTTATGCAGAGGCGGATAACCCCCAAACACTCGAAGATCCTGAGGGCTTGGAAAGAGCAGCAGCTCTCCCTGTATATTTTGTCACAACGCAAAATCTTTTGAATTTCGGGCCACCTGTTGCCATATTTGGAGCTAGGGCAACGGATGTGGGCGGACAGCTTGATGAGCGTGTGATTCAAACCGCAACCCCTACCTCTAAAAAGCTCGGGATTCCGATGCACCTTGGGTATTCCAGGGACAATCCGGGCGCTCTTGTCAAGCGGGTTATGAAAGATAAACATTACGATGGAAAAAACATCTTAATTGTATGGGATCGTAACTTTATACCAAGCCTTATTGAGGCTTTTGGATACATAGCGCCGCCAGTGGCTCCTATAGATTGTTTTTTAACATATGTCTTAACATTTCCTTTTACCGCTCCGAAATCTGCGACGATCTACCCGCAAAATTTGATGTTTGTCGATAGGTTTTGCGTAACGCCGCCTCCACCACCACCTTCCCCTCCAAGTCCGCCTCCACCACCACCTTCCCCTCCAAGTCCACCATCACCCCCGCCGCCGCCCAGTCCGCCGCCACCACCGGGGGGGGCG
>CAMFJP010000084.1 GCA_945957075.1 uncultured Chlamydiae bacterium | reverse complement strand
GCTGTTTCTGCTTGGCGGCGGATTTCTTCTTGAAAGGGAATTTTTGAAGATACGCCAATACCTCCGGTGTCAATAACTTCTATCTCGTTGCCAAAAAAAGAGCTGCGCGCATAAATACGATCGCGTGTTACGCCTTCTGTGCTATCAACGATAGCGATCTTTTTCTTGCAAATACGGTTGAAAAGGGCCGATTTCCCCACATTGGGACGACCGACAAGGGCTATTTTTAACATGATGTAATATCTTTATCGATCAAGGCTAGCAAATTTAAGAGTTCTTGTCGATCGAGTGTCTTGATTTCGCTTTGTTCATCGAACCCAATTACCTCTTCTAGCAGGTGAATCTTTTTTTGAATTATGTGATGGATGTGTTCTTCAATAGTATCTTTTGTCACAAGTTTAAAGATTTGTATGTTTTGATGTTTTTGCCCCATGCGGTAGACCCTGGCAGTGGCTTGCTCTTCTTTTGCAGGATTCCACCATCTGTCGTAGTGGATGACTATTGACGCGGATACAAGATCGATGCCAACTCCTGCCGCTTGTAGTGAAGCTAAAAATATGGAACATGTGGGGTCATCGCGAAATTTTGCAAGCTGTTCTGCTCTTGCGGTTGTAGACCCGCGTATTGTTGCATAGCCGATTTGTTTGCTTGTAAGATAATCTATAAATATATCGAGCATTCCAAGGTACTGTGAAAAAATAACGACTTTTAAACCGCTTTCCATGGCCTCTTGAATAAGCTCTGTAACAAGATCCCATTTGCCAGATCTGTGTTCGAAATAGTTGTTCTTTTTTTTCAAAAATAGGCAGGGGTGATTGCAAATTTGTTTGAGTTTGGAAAGGAGTGAAAAAATATGGGGGTAGGGGACGGAAAGCTGGGGGTTATTTAGCGTTTGTAGGATGTTTTCTTTGTGCTCTAAAAATACGGTTTTATATAGATCTTTTTGTTCATCGGAAAGGTCGCAGTAGGAAATTTCTTCTATTTTTTCTGGAAGCTCTAAAAGAACATCGGTTTTTTTTCTTCTTAGGATAAAGGGGTGAATGAGGCGGGAGAGAAGGTGTTTTTGCTTGGGGTCTTGAAATTTTTCAATGGGGTGCACAAAGAGTTCTCGGAAAAGGGACTCTTGGGGGAAATATCCTGGAAGTACCAGATCGAAAAGGGCTTTGAGTTCGCTTAGGTGATTTTCTATGGGGGTTCCTGTTAGACCAAGGCGCATTTTGGCATTTAAAGAGCGCAGCGCCTTATGTGTTTGTGAGTTTGCATTTTTAGCGTTTTGTATTTCATCAAAGATGACAATGTCAAAATCGATCCGTTTAAAGAGCTCTTTTTCTGAGCGGATCATGCCGTACGAGGTGACGATAAGGTCTGTAGTTGGATCGATAGTACGTATAGAACCGTGAAATAAGGTAACGGAAAGGTGAGGTAAAAAGCGTTTTAATAGGTCTTCCCAGTGGTACAAAACGGAGGTTGGACATACGATGAGGTGGCATTTTTTTTCTATATGCGTATTGATAGCTGCAGATAGTAGCCCCATGGCTTGGTGTGTTTTCCCAAGACCCATTTCATCGCATAAAAGGCCTGAGAGGTCGTGTGTGTAAAGAAACCAGAGCCATGATACTCCAGATTGTTGATACGGGCGCAGTAGGCTTTTAAGACCTGCAATATTTGGAGAAGATGGAGGATGAAATGAGAGGAATTCTTGTACAATATGTTGAATTTTAGTGTCTTTGCAAGCAATTGCATCTGTAGCGATGAGTTTTAGCCATTCTAGTGTTGTTATCCGGAGTTCTTTGCCTTTTTTAAGCCACCTTTTTTTAGAGATTGTTTTTAACCAGCTAAATAGGGGGGATGAGGGGAAAATAAGCCCGGCTTGTGTTAGGAGATAACGTTTTTTTTCTATGAGCGCTTGCCAGATGGGGAAAAGGGGGATGGAGCCGAGTTCTGTTTCTGCTGCAAGTTCAAGAATCCAGCCAGGTTTTTTTGTTTTTTCTTCTCTTTTTAAGCGTTTTAGGACAAGGCGTAGGGTCTCTGGTACTTGTACATGGGGGTCTTGTGAAAGTAGAATGAAGCGCAGTGTGGGTAAATCGGAAAAAATAAAGGAGCTTTCTTCTGTTTTTGAAATGATTTTGTGTTCAGTAAAGGATAGGGGTAGTTGGGCGTAGGTGGGGAGTAGGTAAAAGCCTTCCTCTTTTATAAAGCAGAGTTTGCCTTCAAATAATTGAATGGGGGTGTTTTTGTATTCTGGGCGGGGGACGTACTCTGGGTATATGTGAATGTGTTTGTCTTTTTCTATTTTGATGTGTAGTCCGGTTTTTTCGATTGGACATATAGGGCTGAAAAAATGGGGGATAAGTTCTAATTCTTCCTTATGAGCACTGATGAAATCTGCAAGGGCTTCTCTGGGAATTTCTAGACCTGGTTTTATAATGGTTTCCTTTTGCAATGAGACTTTGGCGTAAAAGCCTTTTCCTGGAATATAGAGCCATTCTCCGCAGTCAATAGACTCTGTAGCGTGTTGTACGTTAATATCGAACCGTAGAAGGCCTTCGTCTGAGACTGAAAAGGTGCATTCTGTATCAATATTTGTCATGTGGACGGAAAAGCCTTCGTGTGTTTGTAGCCAGTGTCTGTTTTGGCTAACGAATGCGCCTATTTTGTTTTGAGGGATTATTTTTTCTATGCCTGCAAAAAGGGGGGTGTTAATACGGCTAAAGCCGTGTCCGGGTAGGTAGGCCCAACTTCCAAAAAGAGCAGCGTTTGGATGTAAAAAGTCATCTGGATGCGTTAAATAAAGTCTGATGTGTAACGCTTGCTTATCATCAAAAAACAGGTGGTACTGAGCGGGAACCGGGGAGTCATGGATTTTGTCTTTTAGAAGATAGGTTTGAAGAAGAGGGGCATGTTGGTGTAGCATTTTTTCCACCTGATCTATTTTTTCTAGATCGAGTAGCGGGTCTGTATCAGCTGGGAAAAAACCAATGGGGTCTACAAATAGCCAATCGCCACTTCTTATGCCTTGAGGCGTTTGTTTTTGCGTGTGTTTTGAGGGTTTATGGATAACAAGAAAACAGCGCTCTTTAGGTAAGTATCTGATTTCTTCGATCTGCTTTCTAGAAAAAGACTCTACTTTGAATGGGCTTTTAACACTCTTTAGGGTTGGAATAATCCAAGGTAGTTGTATTTCTGGGATGTAAAATGTGCATTCTATCTCTTCAAAATTAATGGTGATTTCATGGGGCAGGCTGTTTTTTTTTGTTTGGAAAGATATGGAGTATTTTTTTTTGTTTTCTTGTAGTTCCATTAGCCATTTGGCAATGTCTGACCAGAAACATAGTTCATAACGTAGGTCTTCTGTGGGTCTGCCTTGTCTCCATAGAGCTAAATCTTCTGGAGAGAGATTGGAAAATTTTAATGAGGTTTCTTCTGTTTCTATTTTCCTGTCGAATAGGATTTTGTTGAGTTCTAGGGTGCTTTTGCTTGTCTTGGGTCTAAGAAGGGCTAATCGTTTTTTTGGGGGGGCTATTGCGGTATAGCTGTTTTGATGTTTTTGTAGAGAAGAGACGCTATATCCAACGGTATGGCAAGCCATGCGACACAGAGCATTCCATAGGGAATGCTTAAAGCGTACATGGAGGGGTTTTTCATGCCCATTGAAAATGCGTATAAGGGCTTTTTCGAGATGGGGACAGCTCTTTTTCCCTCCCGTGTCTTGGCAGCTGCAAAATTGATCGATAATGCGGCCATCATCGCTGATTTGTAGGAAAGGCCAAAAGATGGCCTTTCCTTTTTTTTCGCGTACTTCGATTTGATAGGTGCCTCCGGAAAACAAAATGGCTTCGTTCACAAAGGCTCCCTATATCTCTAATTAAGCGTCCCAGGATAAGATGACTTTGCCCGATTTTCCCTCGCGCATGACATCGAATCCCTTTTGAAAGTCTTCTATGGGGAATTTGTGTGTGACGACAGCGGATACATCAAGACCGCTTTGGAGCATGCTCATCATTTTATACCATGTCTCGAACATTTCTCTGCCATAGATGCCTTTTAAGAGAAGGCTTTTAAAAATAACCTTAGTCCAATCAATCCCAGCATTAATTGGCAAAATACCTAAAAGGGCGATTTTACCACCATGACTCATTGCGTCAATCATTTGATTGAGAGCAAGGGTGCTTCCAGACATTTCAAGGCCAACTCCAAAGCCTTCTGTGATGCCAAGCTCTTCCATGGCATTTTCAAGTGACTCATGTTGTACGTTAATGGCTTTAGAGACTCCCATTTTTTTTGCAAGATCTAGCCTATATGTGTTGACATCTGTAATGACAACGTGCTTGGCTCCAGCGTGCCTTGCAATAGCAGCTGCCATAACGCCAATGGGCCCAGCTCCTGTGATTAGAACGTCTTCCCCAACAAGATCGAAAGAAAGCGCTGTGTGCACGGCGTTTCCAAGAGGATCAAAGAACGCAGCGATATCGTCAGGGATGTTGTCTGGGACAAGAAGGACGTTATCTGCTGGGATGCTGAGGTATTCTGCAAAGCATCCAGTTTTATGCACTCCAATCCCCAGCGTGCTTCTGCACAGATGGCGCATTCCGGCTCTACAGTTTCTGCAGATTCCACATACAAGATGTCCTTCTCCAGAGACTCTATCCCCTGGTTTAAATCCTTTGACATCACTGCCACATGCTGCCACTTCTCCTACAAATTCATGTCCGACTGTCATTGGAACTGGAATGGTATTTTGGGCCCATTCATCCCAATTGTAAATGTGTACGTCGGTTCCGCAGATGGCGGTTTTGCGTATTTTAACAAGAAGATCCGTATTTCCTATTTTTGGCATTGGGGCATCGTATAGCCAGATGCCGGGCTCTTTTTTTAATTTTCCTAGTGCTTTCATGAGGGAATCACTCCTAATTTGCGCCCAACGTTTGCAAAAGCGTTGATGGCGTGTTCTATGTGCTGTTTACTATGTCCTGCTGAGAGTTGAACGCGAATACGGGCTTGCCCATGGGGAACTACTGGATAAGAAAATCCTATGACATAAATGCCTTCTTTAAGAAGTTCAGAGGCCATTTCTGTAGCTAGAGAGGCTTCTTTTAACATGACAGGTACAATAGGATGTATGCCTGGGATAAGGTGAAACCCCAATTGTGTCATTGCTTCGCGAAAATGTCGTGTGTTTTCCCACAGTTGTTTTTGCAGTTCGCGGTTTGTTTTTACCATGTTTAGGGCTTGCAAAGAGGTGGCTGTAATGGTTGGAGCTAAGGTGTTTGAAAAGAGATAGGGTCTAGAGCGTTGTCTGAGCCATTCAATAATTTCTTTGTGGCCACTTGTATATCCTCCGGAGGCTCCGCCAAGGGCTTTGCCAAGAGTTCCTGTTAAAATATCAATGCGGTCCATTACCTTGTAGTGCTCGTGTGTGCCTCGGCCGTTTTCGCCCATAAATCCTACAGCGTGCGAATCATCGACCATAAGGAGACAATCATAGCGTTCTGCAAGATCGCAAATTGCAGGTAGATTTGCGATAATACCATCCATGGAAAAAACCCCATCTGTGACGATAAGACGGAAGCGCGCTCCTTGCGCTTCTTGTAATTTTGCCTCTAAATCGTGCATGTCGTTGTTGCTGT
>CAMFJP010000083.1 GCA_945957075.1 uncultured Chlamydiae bacterium | reverse complement strand
CTACACATATGCGATCGTCGGCAGCGTCAGATGTGTATAAGAGACAGGGCATGTCCATATTCATGAAAAAGCAACGAAATTAAAACGATTGCAACCCACAATATAGCCCCAGAAAAAGAGCCTCCTTGCAAAAAGCCAATTAGTCCAGCAAGCACCCAAAATAGAGGGCGAATAGTTAGCGGAATTTTCCCACGAATGTGCATTTATCGTCCTTTTATCGCTTTGAGTACAGCTTGGCCCATATCAGCTGGGGACCTGGCAACCACAACTCCTGCTTCCTCAAGAGCTCTTATTTTTTCACTTGCTGTCCCCTTTCCGCCTGAAATAATAGCTCCTGCATGCCCCATACGCCTTCCTGGAGGCGCTGTCATCCCTGCAATAAAGGCGGCAACGGGTTTTTTAGCATGGGATCGAATCCAAGATGCTGCCTCCTCTTCGGCTGTCCCTCCAATCTCTCCAATAAGTAAAATAGCCTCTGTCTGCGGGTCTTTTTCAAAAAGCTCTAACATATCAATAAAATTCGTCCCATTTAAAGGATCGCCCCCAATACCCACAGAGGTCGACTGACCAAGTCCAAGCTGCGAAGTTTGCCACACAGCTTCATAGGTCAAAGTCCCAGATCTAGAAACAATCCCAACCCTCCCCTTTTCATGGATATAGCCTGGCATAATTCCGATCTTACATGCGCCGGGGGTAATGACGCCCGGGCAATTGGGGCCAATTAATCTACTTGTTTTGCTAGAACGCATAATACGACTAACTTCCAACATATCTTTAATCGGAATTCCCTCTGTAATACAAATAATTAGAGGAACCTTTGCATCCTCAGCTTCCAAAATAGCATCTGCTGCATAGGGCGCTGGCACAAAGATCAAAGAGACATCGGCCTTTAGCTCGGCCTGGGCCCTATGCACCGTGTCAAACATAGGCAGACCTAGCACCTCCTGCCCCCCTTTTCCAGGCGTCACACCTCCAACACACTGTGTCCCATAGGCCAAACACTGCTCTGCGTGAAAGCGCCCCGCTTTCCCAGAGAGCCCCTGCACGATGACGCGCGTTTGCTTCCCGACTAAAATGGCCATATATACCCCTATCTTTTCAATGCTGCTACAGCTTTTTCTGCAGCCTCTGTTAATGTGTTAGCAGAAATAATATGTAATCCCGAGGCATGCAAAAGGCGCCTACCCTCTTCAACATTTGTCCCCTCCATCCGCACAACAAGGGGAATTTTAATCGCATATTCCTCTGCAGCTTTAAGAATTCCTTCAGCCAGCGTCCCGCAGTTCATAATCCCACCAAAAATATTGATCAAAATGACCTGTACTTTGGGATCGTCCAAAATAATTTTAAATCCAGCCGCCACCTTTTCTGTAGAAGCGCCCCCCCCAACATCCAAGAAATTTGCAGGCACCCCCCCATGGTGCTGAATGATATCCATAGTCGCCATGGCAAGACCTGCCCCATTAACCATACATCCTATATTACCATCCAATGCAATATAGGAAAGATCAAAGGCCTTTGCCTCGACCTCACTTGGCAAATACTGTGTTGGATCATAATAGGAAGCCACAATGTCTTGGCGGAAAAGAGCGTTATCATCAATGCTAAGTTTTGCATCCAGAGCCCACATCTTCCCATCTTCTGCAATAACAAGCGGGTTAATTTCAAGCAGCGACCCATCAAAATCCATAAACGCTTGTGCCACCTGAAGCGCAATTTCCATCCCCTGCTTTGCTATTTCCCCCTTCCATCCCATAAACTCTGCAAGCCTTACAAGGTGAAAATGGCGCACTCTTCCACTAAGCTCTATAGGCAAGCGAAGAATAGACTTGGACTCTTCAATATCAACACCACCCTCTGGGGAAGCGATCAAAATCGGCTGCCTTTTTTCCCGATCAATAGCAGCACCAAGATAATACTCTTTTGCAATCTGGACAGGTTCTGTAACTAAAAGCTCATGAGCTACCGCTCCCCTTGGCCCTGTTTGGTTATTGACAACGCGCATCCCAATTAACTGTGCACTCAAAGACGCTGCCTCTTCTGGGCTTGTGGCCATTTTAACGCCCCCGGCCTTCCCCCTCCCCCCTGCATGAATTTGAATTTTTAAAACAGCCCTGCTGAGATTCAACGTCTCCATGATTTTTTTGACATCATCTGGGGAGCGCGCAACCCCAAACATGGGAATCGGAATTCCATATGTGCGCAAAAGCTCCTTTGCTTGATACTCGTGAATATCCATCCCATCACCTGCTTGAGTTAAACTTAAGGTCTATGAGATAATTCTATATCAAACAAAGGAAAATAATGCTGCAACTGCTTCGATCCGGCTACAAACGCATGCGCTCTGTCCTATCAAAAATAGGAAATCTTTTTTCTGGGCCCATCGATGCAAAGACATTAGAGACCTTGGAAGCACTACTTTATGAAGCCGATCTTGGCTCCGGATGCGTGCACATGTTCCTCGATTTTGTCCGCAAACACAAAAAAGCCACCCAAGCAGAATGGATAGAGGGGCTGCAGGCCTATGCAGAAACAATTCTTACAAAACCAAAAACAGAAAATAAAACAAACACCCCACACATCACACTCATTGTTGGCGTCAACGGAAGCGGAAAAACCACAAGCGCTGCAAAACTTGCCAACCATCTCATGCAAGAAGGGCACTCTGTCCTCCTTGCAGCCGCCGACACCTTCCGTGCTGCCGCTGTAAACCAGCTCTCACTATGGGCAGACAAACTTGGCATTCCCTGTGTTAAAGGATCTCCGGGCGGTGATCCTGCGGCCGTTGCCTTTGACGCCTTGCAGGCAGCCAAAGCGCGCGGCATCCACCATGTCATCATCGATACCGCAGGAAGACTACACAACAAGACAGATCTTATGCACGAGCTTTTAAAAATGCGCACCGTCTCTGCAAAAGCCATTCCCGGAGCCCCCCATGACATTCTTCTTGTTCTTGACGCCACAACCGGACAAAACGCCCTTGATCAAGCAAAAGCCTTCCACAGTTTTACTCCTCTAACAGGCATCATTTTAACCAAGCTCGATGGTTCCGCCAAAGGAGGCATTGCCCTCGCCATCACCCACGAGCTCGGCGTCCCCATCAGCTGGGTCGGCGTCGGCGAAAAAACAGAAGACTTTCTCCCCTTCAACGCCAAAGAATACGCCCACGCCCTATTCACGTAAGGGCGCTGCTGCGCATTGAAATATGCTGGTTACCCGATAAAAAATTTATCTACCATTATCGAAGTTCGTGTTAATCCATAACCTTTAAAGTTATTCTCTGAACTTGGTATTATTTGCCCATTTGGTATACATTGGGCGCATGCTCAAAAGTGACTGTCAAAGTGCGTGGGCTCAATTCTTAGCCTACATCGAAGAGAAGTGTTCTGCGTCTGAATATGCAAATTGGCTTGCGCCCATTCGCCTTGCTTCAGAAACAGCAGACGAGGTTACACTCGAAGTTCCCAACGTCTTTGTCGAACAATATCTTTTAGACAATTACAAACACGAGCTTGCAGCATTTTTGCCACTAAATCCGACAGGACAACTTGCACTTTCTTTTGTCATTGCACCTCCAACAAAAAAAGGTGCGCCCCAACCTGTAGAGCAAAAACAAACTCCCTCTTCTTCCATCACACAAAGACAAACATTTAATAGCTTTTACACCTTCGACAACTTCATCGAAGGATCAACCAACCAATTTGTCAAATCGGCCGCCTTTGGCGTTGCCAATAAGCCTGGAAAATCCTACAACCCCCTTTTTATCCACGGAGGCGTAGGTCTTGGAAAAACACACCTTTTGCACGCCATCGGCCACTACGTCCAAGCCCACCATAAAAAATTGCACATGCAGTGCATCACAACCGAAGCCTTTATCAACGATCTTGTAGGGCACCTGCGCAATAAGTCTTTGGATAAAATGAAAACATTTTATCGCAGCCTTGACATCCTCCTTGTGGACGATATTCAATTTTTGCAAAGCAGGATGAATTTTGAAGAGGAATTTTGCAATACCTTTGAAAGTCTGATCCATCAAAACAAACAAATCATCATCACAAGCGATAAGCCACCAGGACAACTCGATCTTTCAGAGCGCATGGTAGCCCGCATGGAGTGGGGACTTGTAGCTCAAGTGGCCGTCCCCGACTTGGAAACCCGCGTCGCGATTTTGCAACATAAAGCAGAAAAACGGGGACTTGCGCTATCGCAACACATTGCCTTTTTTATCGCAGAACACATTTTTAATAATGTCCGCCAATTAGAAGGTGCTCTTAATCGCCTAAGCGCCTTTTGCAAACTCCACCACACAGTGATCACAGAAGAAGTGGTAGAAAAAACGCTCCGCGAACTCCTTCACCACGCGCCACAGAAAAAAATATCGGTTGAAAGCATTTTAAAATGCGTTGCCGCTCTATATGAAGTGCGCCTTAACGATTTGCGCAGCACCTCCAGAGCAAAACAGATAGCGTTCCCAAGACAAGTTGCCATGTATCTTGCCAAAGAACTCATCGACGAATCCCTTATGAAACTAGCTTCCGCCTTTGGCGGCAAAACACACTCGACACTTCTACATGCATGGAAAAAAATCAGTCAGCAGCTCGATTCCGACGACATGCTAAAAAAGCAAATCCACATGCTCAGAAGAAATCTAAATCAATAGACATCTTTCGAAAAATCATTAATCTCAGTCGCGAGTTTTTTACACATCTTTAAACAAATTATCTAAGGCAGCTTCAACGATCTCAATACAACCGGCTTATTATCAGATAGTTAGTGAATAAAATTTTATCGCGCGGCGTTTGTCTTCACAAACTCCGCGCGACAAATCAAGTTATATAAGATCAAAACTAGCGCCTATACCAAAAATGCGCTGCGCACGCCCCTCGTGCACAAGCCAAGAAACACGCCTAAGCGTTGCATAACTACCAATCAAATCATCGACAAGTAACACCGTAAGATGTTCAATAGAGAATCTACCCCGAGAGACAAAAAGATCTGCGGGCAGCTCCGCCCTTTGCTCCCCTGTCAGTTTCGTTTGCTGAAAATACCCACTTTGCTTGGCAACGAGCCTTTTAACAGGCCGTTTCATTAAAAGCCCCATCTCCTTAGCAAGCAAAATACTTGGAGCATAACCGCGCACTGTTGCATGCACAAAACTACTGGGAACAGGAATTAGAAGATCTGGAAAAGGAAAATCTAGCAGCATACACTGCTGCACCATAAAGGCCGCAATGTCTTTTGCAAGATAGGGGCGCCCCCCTTCCCGAAAGGCATGAATAAGAGCTCTAGCTGGCCCCATCCCCTCAAACGCCGTAGCCACCCTATGCATTGAAGGGGGAAATTGGCTACAGACGCAGCGCCCGGATCCAAAACAGCGCGGACACCTCTGAGCAGAATCTACAAGAACAAGGTAGTCTCTGCACGATGCACAAAAAAGATAACGCCTTCCCATCAAAGGATCTTTACAATGCAAACAAAGCTCTGGGAACAAAAGATACTGACTAAGTTGTATAGAACGCTTAAAAAGATGCTTGCAAGCTTGTAGCAAATAACGTGGCAAGTTCCTCCTTAAGGGCATCTATATCCCAATCTCTACCTGTAAGGATTTTAAGGGAGGTCGCGGGCTGGTCAATCACCTCTAATTGCGTTGCATTAATATTCAGTCCAATCCCAAGCACAACCCCGGGGGGGGGGGGGGGGGGGGGGGGGGGGGGGGGGGGGGGGGGGGG
>CAMFJP010000082.1 GCA_945957075.1 uncultured Chlamydiae bacterium | reverse complement strand
TGGAAACACATTTCCACATGTGTTAGCGAAAATAATGAGGAGGGCAGATTTACAACATTTTTAGGCTTTCAATGGTACAATGCGTCTCCAGAGGAGGGACTACGCCATCTTATCTATTTTAAAGATATGAAACCCATTCTTAGAAAAAAAGATGCAAAGTTTAGCTCCCTAAAGAAAATTTACAAAAGCCATACCCCAAAAGAAATGCTCTCTATTCCTTGCTTTACAATGGCCTCCTCTATTCCAACAACGTTCGAAGACTTTTCCTCGGAATTTGAACGCGTTGTAGAAATTTACAATGCGTGGGGATGCTCTGAATGCACAGAAGAAGAAGGCAATCTACGGCCCATTCAAACAGAAGATAAAACAGGCACAAACTCTATAAAAAAAGGATCCATACGCAAAGCGTTGGAGCAGGGTCACCGGTTTGGCTTTGTTGCAGGGGGGCTTGATGACAGAGGCGTTTATGATGGGCTCTATACAGCAAATCAAACGCAGTATTCACCAGGACTTACAGCCATTATCGCTAAAGATCACTCTCGAGACAGCCTGCACCAAGCTCTTATACAACGCAGCTGTTTTGCCACAACAGGGGCGCGCATGGTAATTGGATTTTTTATCGCCGGATCCCCTATGGGCAGCGAGCTTAGCTCTCAAACAAAACCAGGGCTTGCATTCAACAGACACATCACAGGCTACGTTGCAGCCACAGCCCCTATCAAAGAAATTTCCTTTATCCGCAATGGAAAAACAATTCACAATATTCACCCACCTGCAGCTTCTATAGACTATGTATTCGATGACAAAGAAAACCTCTCGAATGTCTCCATCAAGGGCGTTGATGGCAAGCTGTTTGCATACTACTACATACGCGTTGTGCAAGAAGATGGCCACATCGGTTGGAGCTCCCCTATTTGGATAGACTACTGCGACGAACAAGCTCAACCTAGCCACCAAAAGAAAATAAAAAAAACAAGCTTGTGAAATAGGAAGCTATACAACACCAAATATATTTTCGATATTTGGTATAAGGTGAGAGGAACAACGCCCTCTCACTCTATAGTTAAACAGAAACAAGAACAGTTTGTTGTTGAGCGCGCTTCTGTGCCTCTTTCATCTGCGAAAACAATCGCGCTTCCATGCTAGCCACAACAACACGACAAGCTTGTATCCACTGGGGTAAATTTACAAAAGAAATCGTAGGTTGCTGTCCTGAGGGCAAATTAACAATCCCTATATACGCCTGAGCAACAGGATGTCTTATTTTGTCTGTCAAATGTTGAATTCTCCCCATATAATAAGCAGCCTGCTCCGGCTTCAATGTTGCAATACCTTCAAGAGAAGGAGGGGCAGTGTCACATAAACGCGCTAATTCTAAATAAGGTGCCGTTTCAATATATAGCGTTTCTTGCATCTGAGCGCGCTCTTGAGGAATCTGGAGCGTATTGCATATCGACGCTAAATAGTGTTGCATACGACTCTCTGCAGAGCCTTGAGCTTTCGCATCCTCTTTTTTTTCTTTGAAAAAGCCGCTAATACGACCTCCAATTTGAGACACTAATCCATCATCTTTTTTCGGCTGAGCAATAGGGTTGACAACACGCCCTGAGGTCAATGGTTGGGGGGCATGCCCTGTTAACATAGCCCCAATCTGAGCAACAGAAATACGAGGATCCAAAATGCATTGTTGCAAGATAGCGTGCTGTGCAGAAACAGCTTGATGCGGATATGCAAACCCATGTGGTGCATATGGTGTTACTCCGTACATAATGTATTCTCCAATTAATAGTGTGCGATACTTAAGCGGGTATAGCCTCGAAAGAGGTCTACTTTTTGACCTATAACCCGACTCGCCCTATATATTAAAGAATTTGTATAATAAAAATAAAGAATATATTAAGAAAAAACTTCTCTTGAAGAAAATTACAAAGACCCGCTATGGTGCCCTAAATGTCGTATGCATACGCTCTTTTCATTTTCATTTCGTGCTCGCTCTTTGCTAAAGAAGAGATCTCTGCAGAGAGTATACTCTATCTTGTCCGCACAAAAAACTACGCTAAAGCTCTGACATCCTATCAGGATCTAACTCAAGGGAAGCACAATCCCTCTCTTTTAGAGCAAATCGGCTGCACAATTCTTGAACAAGGGGCCTTAGAAGAAGAATCAGAACTTCAATTACTTAGCCTATTTGGATCTACACTAGCAAACGTCCCTTTTTCAATCGCTCTTTTAGAAAAAGGGATTACAAGCCCAAGCACGCACGTTCAAATGGCAGCTTTGCAATTCCTGTCCCACTTGCAAGATGATAGAGTCGAGCATTTACTGCATAAAGCGCTTACATCACAAGATCCTTTTATTGCACTTGAAGCTGCCTATCATCTTTCAGCAAGAAAAGCTCATGCAGCTCTTGGATATGTCGAAGCGCTTATGAATAGATTTCCAAGAGAGGCCCGTTATCTATTTCCAGAACTATACGCCCTTATCGACACACAAGAATCTATTAATTTTCTTAAACGCTTTTTACAAGACCCAGACCCCCTTGTCCGCATTTCTGCGATTTTAAGCATCGGATATGCAGAAAGAGATGACCTTATCGAGTGCATACGCAAGTCACTCTCTCATCATCATCCAGCGGAAGTGGAAGCATGTGCTATATCTCTAGCCCTTCTAAAAGACTTTGCGTCGATACCCCAACTAGAAAAATATGCGCTAACAGGTTCCGGAAAAACACAGTTAGCTGCTATCTACGCCCTATACATTTTAGGAAAAAAAGAACAAAGCGCACACCTCATAGAAAGAGCAAAAAAACACGATCTATTTGCAATCTCTCTCCTTAGCAAAATCGATGAAACACAAGATGTGCTAGCACATTTAACACAATCTGGCGATCTTTCAGTCCGCATTAATGCTGCAATGGCACTTGTGCAGCACAGAGATAAAAGAGCTGCAGCACCCCTTATGGAAATTTTGCTAAAAGACCATAGAGATCTTGCCCTTAAGCCGCAGTTTTCTACAGGACATTCTCTAATGACATGGAAAGTTGTTCCCTCATCTACACAATATATGAAACATACCCATACCGATCTTTATAGCATCACGCTCCACCAGAGGGAAAAGTTATTAGCACAGTGCATAGAACTTCCAGAAAAAGAATTTTTGCGCATAGCAGATGCCATTTTTACAAAACCACAACTAGATCTTGTTCCCCAAGCAATTGCTTTGCTTGAAAATATGCAAACAGAGGGAGCCTTGACCTTACTTTTAAATAAAACAAAATCGTTTACACATCCCCTTGTACGCACCTACTGCCATCTTGCTCTATTTAGGTTAAAACACAAAGGATCACACGCTAAAGCCCTGCTCGACTGGCTCATGCATCAAAAGGATATAGAGCTTATCCGCCTACGCACAATATCTCCTTGGAACACAGCTTCATTTGAAAGAAACCCTCATGAAATTACCCCTGAAGAAACAGGCAGACTATGCATCGACATTTGCAAATCCTATGCGGAAAATCAAGGAGAGAGTATAATTGACATCTTGCTGGAAATGATCGTATCTGGTCACCCCCGCAATCGTTATGTATTGGCAGGTCTACTCATCCACGCTATCCGATAGGCTGCATGAAACACATTTTCTTTTTTTTCCTTCTTATCGCGGCATCTCTTTACGCTTTTGAAGACGAATCTCTTGATGTATACCTAAAAGACCCCGTGTTCAGTCAAGGCGTTATGCGCACAGATCAAGGAGGTGTTATCACATCAAAGGATATGCGCATACAGGCGCAGAAAATGTCTTATACCCATAGAGTAGAACAGGGAAAAGCCGTTCAGAAAATCGAAGCAGAAGGAGATCTACTTGTCGAATATGGAGACCGAGCTTTTGTAGGCTCCCGCTTAGAATACGATTTTTTAAGTAAAAAAGGGACGCTATGGCAAGGAAAAACGTTTGTCGATATCTGGTTTCTTGGAGGCGACAGAGTAGAGCTTTTGCCCGACGGAACCTATCTTATTTATGGGGCCTCTGTAACGGCCTGTGAAAGCCAAAACAGCGCATGGGAAGTTCATGCAAAGCAAGTCTCTGTTACCCATGAACAACTCCTAGCTGCAAAAAACATTCAATTTCGCTTTGTCAAACTACCCATTTTTTGGCTCCCTTCATTTAAAAGTAATTTAAAGTTTTTTCGCGACCCCCCCGTTCGATATAAACTGATGTGGGACAAGGGAATCGGACCTCGCATTAGCATGCGCTATAAAGTGTACTCATGGGAAAGCTTTAACCTATTTGTAAGACTTGATTATAGAATCAAAAGGGGGCTTGGAGGCGCTGTTGAAACAGACTACTACTCAAAAGACAAACGCACCTATCTGCTTACCAAATCATACGGCGCGAGAGACAAAACAGTACCCGATGAAAGAGGATGGAAACGCTACAGACTGCAAGGTCTCTACCATACTGAAAGCCAAGACCAAAAAACAACTCTACATCTTACCTACGATAAATTCAGCGATCCTAAAATGGTCTCAGATTTTAAAAGTGACGATTTTGAGGTCAACACGCAAAAACGTACTCTTCTTCTTATCGATCATCGAAGCGAACACCTCTTCAGCACATTTAGCTTTCAGCCTCGCATTAATAGGTTTCAAAGCCTAAACCAAGAACTTCCGCTCCTTACATGGGGTATTCATCCCTTTTCCATCGGCAACACGGGGATCATTTCCCAAAACTACTTTAGCGGCGGCTATCTTGATTATGTCTTCGCAAAAGATCTCCATAATTTTTTAACAAACACACAATCAGCGCGCGTGGAAACACGTAATACATTGTATCGACCCTTTACATGGAAATATGCCACTTTGACCCCCTCTATTGGACTTGCAGCCCTTTTTTACAATAAAAGCCCAGAAAAGCACCCAGCAACTCAAGGGATTGTCACATACGGATGCACACTTCAAACAAAACTCTATAGAAACTATACACAGTATAGACACCTTGCCGTACCTTATGTAGATTTTCAAGGATATACGCGCCCCTCGATCCCCTTAGACCACCATTTTATCTTTAATATCGAAGATGGATATGCGCACCTAAATCACCTACGTATTGGAATACGGCAAAACCTATTTACTCAAGACTCCCTACTACCTGCCTTTACCTGCGATGTATTTACATATGGTTTTTTCGGAACGCCAAATGCCCTGCACCGCACATTTCCTAAAATCTATGCATCCTTAGGATGGAATAAATCCTCCTTTGCCCTTACCTCTGATCTTTGCTATAACTGCGCCAAAGGAGTGTGGGATGAAGCAAATGCACGTCTATTGTGGACTATCAATTCTTGCATAGCCCTAAGCACAGAAATTCGCCATCGCAGTGCATTTTATTGGAGAAAAGCAGATCCCTTTAACTTTTTTGTCGATATTGCACGTCCATTAGATGAGCTGCTAGCCTCCCCTATGTCTGATAAGCGCAATACCTTTCTAACACGATTGCACATCCGCCTCTCCCCTACTATGACCTGCAATCTTAGCTCTCATCAAGGATGGGGAAGAGAGAGCGAACACCCTTATAACGAAGCTCGTTTCGATTTTTATAAACTGATTACGAGCAGCTGGCAAATGCGCCTTTCTTACCGCTATACCCCAAATGAGCCCTTCCACGTGACAGGCAGTCTATCTATCGTGAAATAACACAATACATTAATTACTCACGTTACGCAGCCACAGGCTCTGCGCTCTCTGCGGTGAAAATTTGGTCCAATTCACCAACATAGGTAACATTTTTAAAGCATGCTGTACAAGGGGGCC
>CAMFJP010000081.1 GCA_945957075.1 uncultured Chlamydiae bacterium | reverse complement strand
ATATGCCACAGGAAAACTACTACTCAACCAACGGGAAGGGTGCCCCTTTTCTATCGATGCCAACTTAAATAAATTAAACTGTGTTCACACAGACATGGTCTCAGCCGATCTCTCTGGACCCTTGCACATTCTTGGAAATAAAAAATCAATGCAAGCAACAGGCTCTTTGCAGGTGGTTCACGCAGATTGCCATATTCCAGACAGTTTACCAAGCCACATCGCGACAATTCCCGTATCTTATATCAACATGCCAGAAACCGCCGCGTCAACAACTTACACCCCACCTACCCTATTCCCTCTCTATTTAGACATTTACTTACAAGCACCCCAAGGAATTTTTGTCCGTGGAAGGGGCCTTGACGCTGAATGGAAAGGAGCACTACATCTTACCGGGACACAAACTGCCATCGCAGCTACAGGCGCCTGCGATCTTATCAAAGGAGAATTTCTGTTTTCGGGAAAAACATTCATTCTAAATCAAGGCGAAATCACCCTATCTGATAAACCCACACAAAGCGCCTTTTTATCACTTAGTGGCACCCTGACTCTACCTGATCAGATGACGATCACAGCACAGCTACGCGGCCCCCTTTCTTCACCCCAACTCACCTTCCAGTCTATGCCCCATCAACCCACAAGCTCCATCCTTTCCCACATTCTATTTAACAAAGACATCTCCGAAATCACCCCCTTCCAAGCCATTCAATTAGCTCAAGCAGTCGTCACCCTGTCTGGAACAGCAGGCCCGAATGTATTAGAAGCCATTCGAAAAACACTAGGGGTTGACAAGCTCAATATCGTTTCCTCCCCAGGCGGCGCCGATGTCTCCGTACAAATTGGCAAATACCTTACCAAAGGCGTCATGGTTTCCCTAACTCAAAGCGCTAATAGCAGCAATGTCACTGTAGAGGTAGAGCTGCGCCCAGGACTTTCATTTGAAGCCGAAACCCAAGATCAAGAAGAGGGAAAATTTTCTCTTAAATGGCACAAGCGGTACTAATTAACCTGAACTTTGGGTTAATACCAAAACGCATAAAAAACACGATATTAGACGCAGCCAAAACGTCGAAAATCGGCGAACGCAAGAGGCATCGTACTAACTCATTCATGTTACGCAGCCGCAGGCTCTGCCGCGTAACATGAATATAAAAAAAAAGAAAAGAGATCAGAAGGCTTGTAGCTGGCTTATAGAGACATGTCGGGGACAAGTCCTGCGGCATTGTCCCCGACATGTCTCTATAAGCTAGCTAAAAGACTTTTATTCTCTTTTTTTATAGCTGCGTAACATGAGTAATTAAATATCTTGCGCGCAAGGCGCGCCTCTGCGTGCTCTGTGGTAAAATATTTCATTTGTGTTACAAGAGAGAATCAGGGGCTGCGTAACATAAGCTAATAACCTGAACTTTGAGTTAATACTCTCAATTTTAAGGGGTTATCGTTTTTTACGACAGTTTGCGACACGCTTTTGCGACATAATTCTGACAATCTGTGCTAATTGGGGCCAGAGAGCCAGCTGCGAAAGCCTAGTAATTCTTTGCTAATGCCGCCGTAGGTGCGAATGAAGTCTTTACCAGAGGCGCACACCCAGTGGATAATTCTTGCGTCTAGGTTCATCCCTTGGGACATATGCCAATTATAAATGGGATCAATTTCAGATACGGGATGGTTCATCTGAAAGATAAGCCTTGAGAGGATGTCTTGATCCCCGAGAAAACGGTCTGCATGGTGCACCGAGGCGCGCGCCCATGTTTCGATGAGGGGCTGCGCGCGTGTAAACGCCATTACCCCTGAGTTATATATGATCTCACCTGGGTAGCTAAGGCTGCTGCGGTATACGCGCTCTTGATAGGAGCTGTGCTCAGGAGAAAGCCCCACGGTCTCCTTGTTGCAATGGGAAAATAAGGGCTCTATGGTATCTAAAATCTCGCAATCAAGATCGATCCACACGGTCTTATCAAAAGGGGTTTTAGTCATGGCCCATGGTTTTTTAAACCAGTTTTTTCTTGACTGCCATATCACTTTCCCCCCTAAATTTTCCCATACGCGCGTGTATGCAGGTTGTGTGCATTGTACAAAAACATCTACTGGAATCACTTCGATATTTTGCTGCTGGCACCATGAAATGGCATCTTGTGTCATTCCAAAGTTTGCGCAGGCAACTGGATACGTATTGTGTCTTTTATAATTTTCCCACCACCAAGCAAGTAGCCATTCTTGTGTATGATCTGTTCCTATAAGAACACCTAGACTGTTCACTTGGCACCTTCCATATACGCAAGTGCTGCTATCACACGCTCTTTATGTTCCAAGGGCGCTTTTTGAAGCGCTTTTTTTGCATATTTTATGGCTTTATGTGCATGTCCATGTACAAACAAATACTCAGACGCAATCATTTCAGCTTGCCACAAATAAGGATCCTGCACCTTAGTGAACATATCAATATAGCGTACAAGGGGCTCCAACACATCTTTAAGCTCCCTTGCCTTGGAATCTCTATCAAAAAAATCTAGATAAGCAATCTGAAACCACATCCCACGAATATTTCGTGGATCTCTTCCAAGTAGTTCTTCTCGCAACCGAAGCGCCCTATCTTTTTTTCTTTTCCCTGCCATAACAAGGCATTTGTATTCCTCAAATACAGCAAAGAGCATCCTACCTTGTTGCATGGCGATGCTAAGAATGTGCTGACTAAGATCTATACATGAAGCGTTCACAGCTTCCTTATAAAGAGGCTCTAGGATGTTTTCAGGGAGAGTTTCTAAAGGAAGTTTTTTACACTTTTCAAAAATCCGCGCACTCTCCAGACACAACCTCCCATAGCGCGTGGAATCTATCGGAAGGTATGTCCTTCTTGCGATTTCCTCGCCATAGGGACTCTGTATTAAAATGCACGGGATATCTCCAGTGAACTGAGGGATCTGTTCTTGGCGCGCAGCTGCACACACAAAATGTCCCTCTAGGGCATCTAAAAACTCTGGACATGCGACTATCTCTTCTTGGAATTTTTGGGACCAGGGACATAGAGAACTTCCCAAAACAGCAACGAGCAAGGGTTTATCTGTTTGCTGCGCATGCACATGCGCTTTTTCATAATTTTGCATCCATCCCTCTGAAAAAAGGGAAATGGAGGCAATACATGCACATAAAATGGGAAGCACGGCAAAGCCTCTATGTATAACATCTATTAGAGCTATACACATAGTATATTTATTTTGACAAATAAAAAGGATAAGATCTATGTAGAAGATATGACTGCACTACACGTAGTACTATTTTTAGCTTCGGTTGGGTTACTGGGATACTTGCTTGCAACCATTATTTGGCCAGAGCGTTTTTAAACCTGAGTTACGAGTTTTTTATCTATGCCAGCTGACGATATCATTCGCCTTGCGATTTTTTTACTGACCCTCACATTGTTGATAAAACCTGTGGGGATGCACATCTATAGGGTTCTTACGCCAAATGAACGTACATTTCTTGATCCTATTTTAAAACCTATAGAAACACGAATCTATGCTCTATGTCGCATTGACACGACAAAAGAACAAGGATGGAAAGGGTATCTTTTCAGCATTTTAGGTTTCAGCCTTATTTCAATTGTATTCACAATGATTCTACTGGGGCTGCAGGGTTATTTACCCTTTAATCCTGAAAATATGGCTGCACCCTCCTGGCATTTAAATTTAAATGTGGCCATTAGCTTCATGACCAACACCAATTGGCAAAGCTATAGTGGTGAATCTACGATGTCCTATCTTTCCCAAATGGCAGCACTAACAGTACAAAATTTCACCTCTGCAGCTGTAGGCCTTGCCACCGCTGCGGCTTTAGTACGGGGCATTGCAAGACATGCTCATACAACCATTGGCAACTTCTGGGTTGATATTGTTCGTATTGCTCTCTATCTTCTTCTGCCCCTTAGTATTGTGGCAGCAACGTTTCTGCTTGCCGAGGGAACGCCACAAAATTTAAAACCCTACGTAAAAGCTGAAACGCTAGAAGGAGGGATTCAAACCATTGTCCAAGGCCCTATCGCCTCGCAGGAGGCAATTAAGCTTTTGGGAACAAATGGTGGGGGTTTTACAAACACAAACTCAGCGCACCCCTACGAAAATCCAACGCCTCTATCGAACTTTTTACAACTACTGATGATCCTTTTAATACCAGGTGGACAAATTTACTACTTTGGTAGATGCATCAACGATACAAAACACGCCTGGTGCATTTTTGCAGCGTTAGCTGTGATATTTATAGCGGGAACTGTCCTATGCACAGATTGTGAAATCAAAGGCAATCCAGGATGGATAAAAGAGCTTATTCAGGGTGGCAACTTTGAAGGGAAAGAGGCCCGGTTTGGTATTTTTGGTTCGACTCTATACACCTGCGCTACAACAGCTGTCTCTTGTGGAGCTGTTAATTGTATGCATGACTCCTTGACTCCAATTGGCGGTCTTGTCCCGATGCTTAATATCCAATTAAGCGAAGTGATTTTTGGCGGCATTGGCGCTGGTCTCTACAGTGTTCTTATTTTTGTTTTTCTAGCGATTTTTATAGCGGGGCTGATCATTGGAAGAACTCCTGAATACCTGGGAAAAAAAATTGAGGCCTATGACATCAAAATGACCGTTTTTGCAATTATCCCCTATGTTATTATCGTCCACTCCTTTACTGCTTGGGCCTGTTTTACAAGCTGGGGGCAACAAGGACCTCTCAACGGGGGGCCCCATGGCTTTTCTGAAATTCTATATGCCTTTAGCTCCTGTGGGGCCAATAACGGAAGTGCTTTTGCAGGGTTATCCTCCAATAGTCCCTTTTATAATTTAACACTTGCAGCTGTCATGCTCTTTGGCAGATTTCTTGTCATTGCCCCTGTCATGGCGCTTGCTGGATCTCTTGCAGAAAAAAAAGTACATCCAAAAAATGCAGGCTCCTTCCCCGTCTCAAGTCCTGTATTCATCTCTTTGCTAGCCGGGGTCATTTTACTATTGGGAGCTCTGACCTTTTTACCACCTCTTACTATCGGACCTATCGTAGAGCAGTTTCGCATGTTAAAAGGAACCATATTCACATGATGCAAGCACCCTCTTTTTCTAAAAAAATGCTCATGGATGCTCTTATCCAAGCGTTTAAAAAGCTAAATCCAAAATTCCTTGTCCGCAATCCAGCTATTTTTATTACAGCTCTTGGAGCCTTAATCACAAGTACAGAATGGCTATTTGTTAAAGAAGAAAGTGCTCTTTTTTACATCCAAATATCAATATGGCTGTGGCTTACAACTCTTTTTGCAAACTGCGCTGAATCCATCGCAGAAGCTAGAAATCAAGCACAGGCAGAATCACTACGGCATGGAAGAATAGATACAATGGCTCATGTAAAACAAGTAGATGGCACCTATAAAACGATAAGCTGGAAAGACCTTAAACGTGGTGATGTTGTACGTGTCTCTGCAGGAGAAACAATTCCTGGTGATGGAGAAATCTTAGAGGGAGCAGCTTCGGTCGATGAATCCTCAATTACTGGAGAATCGGAACCTGTAATTCGAGCAGCTGGCACAGATCACAGCTCCGTTACAGGAGGCACAAAGCTACTTTCCGATGAACTTATTGTGCAAATTTCTTCAGAACCAGGTAATAGCTTTTTAGATCGCATGATCGATCTTATCGAAAGCGCACAAAGAAAGCGCTCTCCCAATGAAGTAGCATTGACTATTTTACTTTCTGGATTAAGCTTTGTTTTTCTTGTCGTTGTCGTTGCAACAAAAATCTTTGGATCTTATTTCCACATCAATTTTTCCGTTACGATGCTAGTAGCTCTTCTTATTTGCTTAATTCCCACAACCATTGCAGGTCTTC
>CAMFJP010000080.1 GCA_945957075.1 uncultured Chlamydiae bacterium | reverse complement strand
CCCCCCCCCCCCCCCCCCCCCCCCCCCCCCCCCCCCCCCCCCCCCCCCCGCCCGCTCTCGCATATTACAGCTGGGATCCTCTCTTGGAAGAGCAGATTAAAAAAGACCTTAATGTTACGGTGCGGTGCTTGCCCCTTGGGGGGGCTGAGGAGACGGGTGTTTGCATTTTTACGGGCAAACCCGGCGGGAAGAAAGCCCTGTTTGCAAAGGCCTATTAGACGATTTTTTGCACAGTTTTTAAGCGTTGTCTTGCTTGGGGCCGCTGTGTTAAAATTTTTTTCTCCGGCAGAGGGAGTACGTCTTTTTGAAAAGAGTGTTGCCGTAGCGGAGCTTCTCCTTGCGCTTGTTTTTGTTCTATTTTATGAAAAAATTTTCATATGGGTCGGTGCCGGGTTTTTATTTGCAGGCTTTGCAGGCTATGCTTTTTTTTGGGTGACGCATGGGCTTCCCTGTGGTTGTCTTGGCCGCTGGGTGCGCGTCCCTTCTTTCGTCACATTTTTTTTTGATCTTGGATGTGTTCTTGTAGGATGGCTTTTTGGGATAAAATATTATTCTTTAAAAAGGCGTTGGTTTTGTTTGTTTTTATTAGTTTTCTGCGGCATTAGTGGATACTTGCTTGGGAAATATCTTTATAATCATGTGCTTGCAGCTCATTGGAGCGGTGGATGAAAAACCTTGTTGCGAGATAAATAGGATATGGCGATAATGGGGCAACTAAAGGAATAGGAAGATGTCTTCCACAGAAGGATTTGGCAAGCTGCGCGGGCTGCTGTGGCCGGTTCACGGGCACGAGCTCAAGAAGTTTCTCCCCATGTTCTTTATGTTTTTTCTTGTTACTTTCAATTACAACACCCTCCGGGCTGCAAAGGATGCCCTTGTTGTTACAGCGCCATCTTCAGGTGCTGAAGCGATTCCTTTTATTAAGGTCTGGGCGATTTTGCCCTCTGCTTTTTTAATGACGTTTTTGTTTACGCGCGTTGCAAATCATTTTCGGAGAGAGCAGGTATTCTATATCATGATGTCTCTCTTTCTTGTTTTTTTTTGCATATTTGCCTTTATCCTTTATCCTTTACGTGAACATCTCCACCCCCATGAATTTGCAGATCATTTAGCAGATATATTGCCTTTGGGTTGTAAGGGGTTGATTGCCATGGTGCGTAATTGGACCTTTACTTTATTTTACGTTATGGCCGAGATGTGGAGCACAATTATTATGACGGTGCTCATGTGGGGCTTTGCCAATGAGGTTACCCCTGTGCAGCAAGCTAGACGTTTTTATGGTCTATTTGGCGTAGGTGTGAACTTTTCTGGGGTTGTTGCAGGTCAAGTGTGTACGTGGCTTTCTCGTATTTCTTTTAACCCCTCTCTTCCCTTTGGACAAGATGCTTGGGAGCAATCTCTTGTCTTCATTAATGCGATACTCATTGTTTCAGGTCTTGCTTGCATGGCCCTTTTTTATTGGATGCATCGTAGTGGAGATGGGTACAACAGTGTGCCCCCTTGTCCTCAGGGTGGGCCTTCTGAGTTTAAGATGGGGCTGCGTAAAAATTTTGCTTATCTTGCGCGCTCAAAGTATCTTATTTATATCGCTGTAATTGTAGTCATGTACAATATTTCGATTAATTTTGTTGAGGTTGTTTGGAAGGATCAGGTTAAGACTCTTTATCCAAATCCTAGTGATTTTAATGCCTGTATGGGCAAGGTTTTAACGGGGATTGGTGTTTTGGCTACAATTACATCGATGTTTGTGTCAGGCAATGTCATTCGGCGGTTTAGCTGGTCTTTTGCAGCTCTTGTGCCTCCGATGATTTTGCTTGTGACGGGAATTGGATTTTTTGCTTTTCTTCTATTTGCAGACTATGGGTTTGGGGCGATTGCTGGTGTATTTGGAGCTACCCCTCTTGCTGTGGCTGTTCTTTTTGGTTGTTTGCAAAATTGCCTTGCTAGAGCTTCCAAATATACGTTTTTTGATGCGACAAAGGAATTAGCGTTTGTTCCCCTTTCGAAAGAAAGCAAGTTAAAAGGCAAAGCTGCAATTGATGGAATAGGATCAAGACTTGGAAAATCAGGCGGGTCTACCATCCATCAGGGGTTGCTTATGATTTTTGGTAGTGTCTCGTTAAGCACTCCTTTTGTCGGGGTTTTATTGCTTGTAGTGATCGGGGCGTGGATTCTTGCTGTAAGAGGGCTTGGCAAGCAGTTTGCGCACTTAACCTCGCATCAGGCTACGTTGCAGGTTCCAGAAGAAATGCCCTCTGCTCCCTCTACATCTCCTGCGTGAGGTTTTGATTTATGACGTGGACGGCATTGCATGTGCAGTCTGAATATTCCATTTTGGAGGCATTTGGAGATGTTGAGGGTTTAGCACGCAAGGCGTCTGCATGTAAGATGTCAGCGCTTGCTTTGACAGATCAAGGGAATCTTTACGGCGCCGTCGAGTTTTATAAGGCATGTAAGGCGGTGCAGGTCAAGCCTATTTTCGGGTGTAAGCTGTTTGTAGCTCCCGGCAGTCGTTTGGAAAAAAAACGTGTCTTTGGGATGCCACATGGATTTCCTATTGTTCTTCTTGCAAAGAATAGGGAAGGATATCGCAATCTTTGTGCTTTAAGTTCGTATGCTCATCTTGAGGGTTTTTATTACACGCCCCGTATAGATAAAGAGCTTCTCAAAAAACATTCTAGCGGTTTGATATGTCTTTCTGGATGTGTGGAGGGGCGGATTGGTTCCTTGATTCTTCAGGGGGCGGAAAAGGACCTTGAAGAGGAAATTCTTTTTTATAAGGAGCTGTTTGGTCAAGATTACTTTTTTGAAGTGCAGCGCCATGTAATGGTAGAAGAGAAGGTGCAAAAAGAGCTTTTAGAGGGCTGGACCCAGAGTAAATATCGAGAGTACATTCAGCAGCAAACCAAAGTGGTTGCAGCGCAAACAGTTTTAGCAGAGACCTTTTCTATCCGCTGTGTGGCTACAAATGCTTCTAGGTATATAGAGGCAGAGGATTGGAAAGCGCACGAAATTGCGATGAATATTCAGTCGGGCGAGCCCTGTGAGATTTGGGAAAAGGATTCGTTTGGCAATCCTAAAGCGCGGGTTGCAAATCCAAAAAGGCAGGTTTTGCCAAGTCACGAGTTTTATTTTAAAACTCAAGAGGAGATGGCGATTTTATTTGGAGATCTCCCTGATGCTCTTCAGGCTAGTTGTGATATTGCAAGTGCATGCAATTGTGAAATGGATTTTCACACGAAATATTATCCTGTTTTTGTTCCGCCCCATTTGGTCGGGATGGAATTTAGTAAAGAGGAGCGTTTTGAGGCGGCAGCGCAGTTTTTACGGGATCTTTGCCGGGAGGCTATTGCTCAGCGCTATACCCCGGCGCATTTGGAAAAGGTTCAAGAAAAATATCCAGGAAAAAATCCCCTAGATGTTGTCCAGGACAGGTTAGCCTATGAGCTTGATATCATTATTTCTAAGGGGATGTCGGATTATCTTTTGATCGTCTACGACTTTATTGCTTGGGCTAAGGGCCAAGGAATTCCAGTTGGTCCGGGCCGGGGTTCGGGTGCTGGGTCGATCATTTTATATTTGATTGGGATTACGGATATTGAGCCTTTGCGTTTTGATCTTTTCTTTGAGCGTTTTATTAATCCCGAAAGGATTTCTTATCCCGATATTGACGTCGACATTTGCATGTATGGTAGATCTGCTGTGATTGATTATACGGTCCAAAAATATGGCAAGGATCGTGTTGCGCAGATTATTACTTTTGGAACGATGAAGGCCAAAATGTCGTTAAAGGATGTTGGAAGAATGCTTAGCATTCCTCTGGCGCGTGTTAACGCTGTGGCCAAGCTTGTTCCTGAGGATCTTAACATGACTTTGGATAAGGCTTTGGAGGTCGATCCTGAGCTTCGCTCTTTGTATGAAAGTGATCCAGAGGTCAAAGAGTGGATCGATATTGCAAAAAAGTTAGAGGGATCTGTGCGCAATGTGGGTGTGCACGCTGCCGGAATTATTATTTGCGGGGATCCTTTAATGGATCACATTCCACTATGTACAGCAAAAGACTCGGAGATGGCAGTTACGCAGTTTTCCATGAAGCCTGTGGAATCTGTTGGGATGTTAAAGATTGATTTTTTAGGGCTAAAAACGTTGACATCGATTCAACATGCTTGCGATGCCTTGGAAAAGAAAATAGGTAGAAAATTAGATTGGACAACCCTTCCTCTTGATGATCGCAAGGCATTTGATTTGCTAACGCAGGGAAGGACCCTTGGCATTTTCCAATTAGAATCTGGAGGGATGCAAAATCTTGTCAAGCAGTTACATATAGATAAATTTGAAGAGATTATTGCAGTCGGCGCTCTATACCGCCCAGGTCCTATGGAAATGATCCCCTCTTTTGTCAGTCGAAAGCATGGCAAAGAGGCAATTGAGATGGATCACCCATTAATGGAAAATATTCTTGCGGAAACGTATGGGATTATGGTCTATCAAGAGCAGGTCATGCACATTGCAAGTTTACTTGCTGGCTACTCGCTGGGTGAGGGTGATGTGCTGCGGCGTGCGATGGGAAAAAAAGATAAAGAGGAAATGGCAAGACAGCGTGAAAAATTTCTAAATGGCGCTGAAAAGAAAGGGATTGATCCTGCAAAAGCCGGGTTTATTTTTGATAAAATTGAAAAGTTTGCCTCTTATGGTTTTAATAAATCGCATGCTACAGCCTACGGCTATTTGACCTATGTAACTGCTTATCTCAAAGCCCATTATCCCGAAGAGTGGATGGCAGCCCTTATGACATCGGATGCAGATGATGTTTCCAAAGTGGCTAAGATGATTCAAGAATGTGTCGATATGAACATCGCCATTTTGCCTCCGGACGTCAATGCTTCTGGTAAAGCGTTTACTTCTGTAGAGTCTGGTGTGCGCTTTGCGCTATCTGCTGTTAAGGGGGTTGGTGATGCCGCAGTGGATGCTGTGATTGCAGAAAGAGCGCGCTCTGGCGCTTTTGTCTCTCTTTATGATTTTTTAAAACGTGTCGATGGAAAAAAGATGGGGAAAAAAGCAGTTGAGCTTTTGGTTGAAGTGGGCTGCTTTGATTTTACTGGGTGGTCGCGCGCTGCACTTCTTGCGAGTATAGAGCCGATGTTTAAAACAGCAGCTAAAGCTAAAAAAGAGCACGAAATGGGGGTGCTTAATTTATTTGCTTGGGCTGGCAAGGGGCTAGATGATGCCTTTGTAGATCCCCCGCCTGTTGAGCGTGAAATGTCTAAGCAAGATATTCTGCGCAAGGAAAAAGAACTGCTTGGTTTTTATTTAACAGGGCATCCTTTGGATGCTTATAGAGCACATCTTCCGCAGCTTTCTTGTGTGCCCCTTGGACAGCTAGAGTCTTTAGATGGGGGCACCTGCTGTCGTATTGCTGGTCTTATCGACACGATGCAGGTAAAAGTTGCTACAAAAAGCCAGAGAAAATTTGCAATTTTGACTGTTAGTGATGGCAGTGATAGTATAGAAGTTCCTGTTTGGGCCGATATGTACGAAGAAAAGCAGGCTCTATTCTATGAAGGGGCGCTGATTTATGCAGCGGTTCAAGTGGAAAAAGAGGATGAGATGCTCAAGACCCGGCTTTTATCTGTGCACGATCTTACGCGCGTTGATGAAGGAGCAGTTTCTGCTTGTGATGAGTCCATAAATAAGGCAAAACGGCCTGGCCGGGAGATAAGGAGGGGGCCTGTGAAATCTGCATCTGAACCGACACAGAAAATAAAGTTACAACTCAATGCAGATCAGATGCGTCTTAGTCACATATTGGAGTTAAAAGGCATTTTGCATGGGGCCTCTGGGTCTACTCCTTTATTGTTAGAGTTTTATTCTGGTTCAGCAGTTATTGGCCAGTTGCGTATTGATGGTGCTTGGGGTGTCACGTGGTCGGATAGTTTGGAAAGGCGGCTTAGAGCCTTTCCCCATGTAAAGGTATCTGTTTTAA
>CAMFJP010000079.1 GCA_945957075.1 uncultured Chlamydiae bacterium | reverse complement strand
ACACCTAGATATAGTGACCAATGGCATGGGTATAGCTTACCTTTAAGGTTTTAATATCTAGTTCTACGCGTAGTCTTTCTTGGTATGCTGCAAGCCAACCCTGATTGTCGTGTAGCGTATTGTATAAATCATCTAGTGTTTGGTTGTATCCTTTGCGGAATACGGGGGCTTCATGAAGCTTAGCTGGGGGAGAATCGACAAGTGCTGTGCAGATTTGCTCTACAACCTCTTTAACATCAACAAGAGACAAAAGAATAAAATCTGCGGGGAAGTGTTGAATATGTTTTTTAATAAGGGAAACTGGCTTTAAAGAATTGGCCAAAGCAGCGAGATCTCTAGGGGAAATAGATCCAGATTCTGCACGCACAATTAGTCTTTCGATATCGCAGATGGGGGTTAATAGCTCAGCGCACTCTCGCATTGTATGTTCTTCTTGCAAAAATGCAGCAATGACCTCTTGACGCTCAGAAATCATTTTAGTGCATAAAAGAGGGTGTAGTATGAAGTGGCGCAGCCTTCTTCCTCCCATAGGAGTTTTTGTTTTATCAAGAACATGGAGAAGAGTATGGGATTTTTCATGCATCGGTTCTACAAGCTCTAAGTGTTTTTGCGTCGTTTTCCCAAGCATCATAAATCCAGGTAGGTTGTGCCTATGCAACGAAGTTATATGTTCAATAGAGAGTTTTAAATATAGATTGATATAACGAAGAAGGGATCCTGTGGCGATAAGAACACCTTCTGTGTGGTCACAGATATTTTGCTGAGAAAAGTGTCTATTTACAAAGTCTATCGCTTGCTTTTTATCGAAAAAAGAGGCCTCTTTGGTACTTATACAAAGATGTTCTATCCAGGCTCTATCGCAAGATAGCTCACTAGAAATTAGCAATTCTTTCGGGGCAAATTTGGATAGAGTTGCCGTTACATCATCTGAGCTTGTGCACTCAGTTGTAATTAATTCTCCTGTTGTCACATCTAAAAAAGCCAGGGCATAACAAGAAGCGTGTGCAATAAGACAGGCAATAAAAGCAGGCTCTTTGCTAGATAATAGACTCCCATGCATCACAGTGCCTGGGGTTACAATGCGCACAATCTCTCTTTTAACAAGACCTTTTGCCTGCTTTGCATCTTCTACCTGTTCTACAATCGCTACCTTATAGCCGCGTTTGATGAGTTTTTCGATATAGATGTCGCTTGTGTGGGCAGGGACACCGCTCATCGGCACTTCTTGCCGCTTTGTTAAGGTAACTCCGGTTTCTTTGGAGACAAGTAAAGCATCTTCATGAAAGGCCTCGTAAAAATCGCCGAGGCGAAAGAGCACGACGGCGTCACAAGCTTCTTGTTTACATGTATGCCATTGATTCATCATCGTCATGATTGACCTAAAAATTTCTTTAGTAAAAGATGGGAAGTTGTAGAAGTTTCACCTTGCAGACGGGGCGCTTTTTCGATTAAAGAGGGGTCTGTTGTTTGGAGTTCACCAAGAGCTTTTTCAATTTGATTTTGACAGCTAATACACCAAAGATGCAGTAAATGAATGTCCTCTCCTAAAGAAAGTAGCTCTGCGCGTAGCTCATCAATATTTGTATTCTCTTTTTTTTGCAGTCTTGAAGGGAGAGACTGAGCCTGTTTGCCAGCTAACTTAATTTCAAAAATCTTAATCAACAGGGGGATCATCACCTTTTTGATTTGCGCTCTTAGTTGACTTAGGTGTGGATCTTGTGATTTCATTTTGTTATTTGCAGGGATTGACATAACATTATATAGTTTATAGACACTCACGATAACATACACGAAACATGTTTGCCAAGGAAAGCATCGATCTTTTAAAACAACGCATTGACCTTGTTGATGTCGTTTCCGTTCATATTCCCTTGCAGAGGGCAGGTTCTGCGCTGAAAGCCTGTTGTCCTTTTCATGATGAAAAAACGCCCTCATTTACAATCCAAAGAGGCGACACGCACTACCACTGCTACGGGTGTGGTGCGCATGGCGATGCTATTGCTTTTCTTATGGGCTATCTCAAAATGAATTTTGTAGATGCCCTTGAATATCTCGCAGATCGCTATGGAGTTCTTTTAGAAAAACAGATAGGGGAGGGGTATAAAAAGACCGCTGCAAAATCCCGGCTTAAAGAGGCATTGGAGCTTGCTTGTCAGTTCTATCATTTTTCGCTTATCCATACAGAACAAGGTAAAGAGGCTTTGCAGTATCTGTACGGTCGAGGGATTACTTTAGATTTTATTTCTACATTTCAAATTGGATACGCACCACAAGTTCCCTTTATTTTAAGAAATGTGCTTAAAGAGCGCGGCATTACCCATGAGGTAATGATGGAATCGGGGTTGATTACAGAAAAAAGAGATTTTTTTCAGGATAGAATTACCTTCCCCATTCGGGATGGATATGGAGCTGTCATCGGCTTTTCTGCGCGCAAGTTTAAAGAAGAGACGTATGGGGGTAAATACATCAATACTCCAGAGACACCCCTCTTTAAAAAAGCCCATGTTTTATATGGACTAAGCTACTGTAGACAAGAAATTGCTAAAGGACGCCGCGTCCTTATTGTAGAAGGGCAGCTTGATGCGCTTCGACTTATTCATCAGGGCTTTAATTGGACTGTTGCAGGACAAGGAACCGCTTTTGGAGCACATCACGTGCAGCAGTTGATCCAGCTGGGAGTGAATCGAGCCTACCTGGCCCTAGATGGGGACCTTGCAGGCAAGGAGGCTGCTGTCAAAATCGGACATTTATTTCAAAAGCAGGGGATTGAAGTTACCGTTTTAGACATGCCCCCTGGTAAAGATCCAGATCAAGTATTGCGTGAAGAGGGGCCACAACGATTTACAAAGCGCATTGAAGAAGGCAGAGATTATTTAACCTTTTTGTTTCAACACCTCAGCGCAGGCATTGACCTTACATCGCCCTCACAAAAAAGTGAACTTGTAACGAAAATTGCCATGCAGATTCGCAGTTGGGATCTTGCTGTTATGGTTCACGAAAGCTTACGTAAACTGGCAGAGATTGCATGTGTGCCTCAGGAGGTTGTGGGCGTTGGACTTCTAGCTACCATGCCAGCTCCTGTTCGTAAAACGCAAACAGCTGGCAGCACAGAAATAGATCCAGATCGGATTATAGAGGCAGATCTTTTGCGGTGGCTGTTTATGGCAAGCGCGCATGATGTGCTCATTGCTGCTATGATACAGTTAAATATAACCAAAGATTTTTTATTGCTTGAACCTGCAAAATATCTGTTCGATCTCTACTTTTCAAGTCAGGGCACACAAGATTTACTTTCTTTGTCTACACACGCAGAGGACCTAGATAGTGCTCTATTTTTGGCCGAAATTTTAAGTAAAAAAATCAATGTGGAAAAGGCTTATGAGGGAACCGTGCATGCAATTTATAAAATTTTGGAAAGAGAATGGATGAAAACAAGGGCTGAGCTCATAGAACGTATGCAAAAAAATAGTACTTCCGAAGAAGAGACGTTGCAGCTTGTTAAAGAATTTGATCTTTTGAAAAAACAGCCACCTCAGGTACAACGTGTATGATATATTTTAACCATTGTGGAGGTTGATTATGGGTAAGTCGCTTGTGAAAGGGTGTGTTCTTGGAGGGATTATTTTGTTTGTCTGGGGCTTTTTTTCTTGGGTTGTTTTGCCTTGGCACAATATGACATTTAATACATTCAAGGATCCAGTAGAAGTCGGCAAGGTCATTGCAAAAAATGCAATGGAAGATGGTGTATATATTATGCCGTGCGATCATTGCAATAAAGAAGATCGTCCGCTGAGCGCTTCTGAAAAAGAGAGCGTACATAAGGGGCCTTTTGTTTTTGCGACAGTGCGTTTAAGCGGCATTAGCTCCCCCCATATGGTAAAGGAGATCGTGCGCTCTTTGTTTATACAGGCTTTAGCTGCTCTATTTGCAACATGGATCCTTGTGCATACTAAAGGTCTTAAATATTGGAAAAAAGTACGTTTAGTTGCCGTGCTTGGCCTTTTTGCTGGGATTCTTGCTTATCTACCCATGTGGAACTGGATGGCAGCATCTAGTGGCTATACAGTCGTTGGTATTGCAGATTATCTCGTGGGCTGGTTTTTTGCAGGCTTGGCTATTGCCAAAGTGGCATGAATACAGTGTTCACTTATTTTCAAGCCCCTTGATAACAAGGGGCTTGGATATTTTTCGTCTATTGCTTAATGGCATCAAGTTGTATTTGAAAGTGTTGGTAGTCGACACGGCGTTCCGTCCAATCGCCGCCCCACTCAAAACCTCTGCTCGTGAAGGCTCGATAGCATACGTCGTCTTGCTGGATCATACCGGGAACATCGCTGCGTGTACGGTCTAAGAACTCCACGCTGCTACTTGGGGCCACGATCTTTTTTTCCCAGTTGTGATAAGGGTTTATTCTTGGATTGATGTCAATGGCAAGCCCATAGCCGTGTAAGGAGATAAGATGGGGATATGTGACGTTAGGACGAAAACAGAAGGCAGAGGAGTTATTAGCTTCCATGGAAAGATCGTCGTTTGTGTCGTAGGCCTCGACAAGCTCCATCCGTTCAATGGGGAACCTTGCTTCAAACAGTTCTTGAAAAGCACCAAGGACTTTGTCTGCAATTGTTTTATGTACAATCATTTCGCCAAGAGATTCTTCATTTTCCATGTTCCAGTAGGAAATGCGTAGATAGGCAAGATCATCCAAGGCAACGGGGGCATCTTCTTTCCACGAGTGGCCCGCAATTTTTTCTTGAATTTCTTTGGGTAGGGGGGTTGTAGCTGTAAATAATGTTGCAGCTAATAGAGATGCAATCAACATGAGTATACCTCTAGATTGCTAGTGTTCCTATTAAACTTTGATGGCTAAACCCTTGTATGTGCACACGTTGCAACGAGCCTACAAGATTGTCGCTACCTGGAAAAACTACATTTCTCCAGCAGCGGGTGCGCCCTTTAAGAAGTTTTTCGTCTTTATTACGCCTTTCAACAAGAACCTCTACTGTTTTGCCGATAAGAGACGCTCTTTGCTCATCGGTAATGCGGGTGTGTAGATCGAGCAGTTTGTGTAGACGCTCTTGTTTGATTGTCTCTGGGATATCATCTTGCCACCTGAATGCCGGTGTTCCTTTGCGGGCGCTGTAAGCAAAAAGGAAGGCTGTGGCGTATCCAATCTCTTCAAATAGACGGTAGGTTTCAGCAAATTCTTCTTCAGTTTCTGTCGGAAAGCCGACAATAATATCGGTTCCTAGTGCTACGCTCGGGACAAGAGAGCGCAGTAGAGCCACTTTTTCAAGATAGATCTCTGGCGTATACATTCTATGCATTTTTTTTAAGATGCGCGCAGATCCAGCTTGCAAAGGGAAGTGCACAAATTCACACACAGAGGGAAGATCGCGTATTGCTTGCATAAGTTCTACTGTGATATCGACTGGGTGACTTGTCATAAAACGAATTCTTTCAAGTCCTGGAATTTTATCGAGTCTATAGAGTAGATCGTGAAAAAGACAGTTCCATTCCGTATGATCTTTTCCATAACTATTGACGTTTTGCCCAAGTAGAGTAATTTCTTTATACCCTTTTTCAACAAGCAACCTGCATTCCTCTTCAATGCTCTCTTGTGGCCTTGAGACCTCTTGACCCCGTGTATAGGGAACAACGCAGTAGGTGCAGTATTTGTCGCATCCTCGAATAATAGAGACATAGGCTTTTACAGGATCGTCGCGTTTGGCTCCAAGGTAGTCTAAATTTTCTTCGAATCTGTCATCGACACGAATGACCTGTTTTCGCGTTTCTAAAACCTCATCAAGAACATGGGAAAGGTCATTAATATTATTTGTTCCAATGACAAAATCGACATGGGGCAACTTTCGAAATAGAGATTCTTTTTTTGCCATGGCCATGCATCCTGTAACGCCAATAATTTGTCGTTTACGTGGACTTCTGCCGATTAGACCAAGTTTTCCCATCACCTTTCTTTCTGCAAGATCGCGAATAGAGCAGGTATTAAAGAGCAAAAGATCGGCATCTTCCTCTTCCTCTACCCGTTTTAGCCCCCTTTTTTCCAGTTGTCCTACCATCATTTCGGAATCGAGTTCGTTCATTTGGCAGCCGTAGGTGCGCATAAAAAAAGTACGTGGTTTATCCATAATTACACTCATTTTATTAGTAGACCTTTTGCATCACTCGCTTTGTTTGCTAGCGCCGCGCTTTTTGGCAGCTTTAAAAACAAATTTCTCGGCAATATGCTTCCATATTACCTCGAAATTTGGGTTTAAAGCTGCTCAAAAATCACAAGCGTTACC
>CAMFJP010000078.1 GCA_945957075.1 uncultured Chlamydiae bacterium | reverse complement strand
CTAATTTTTTACGTTACTCTTTGAGCTAGAGATTCTTAAACCCGAAACTCAGGTTTATAAAACCATCTATCAGCCGTTCTTTTTCAGATATTCCTGTTGCGTGTGCGACACAAGAACATTTTTCTCTTCCTATTTATGTGGTGTCCGAAAAGGATAAAACTGTGGAAAAATACAAAAAACAAAGAGAAAAAATAAAAAAAATCTATAACAATCAAGACGTCTTAGACATCACTTTTAAAATCTTGCAGAACCAGCATTAGACCTCTTGCATAATACCAAACAAATAGAGTTACGCGAGAGGACTATTAGACATCCTGCCTCTAAATGATTGTTCCATACAAGCAGAGGGGAGCTCTTGGATGAGATCGGAGGCGATCAAGGAATAGGGCCCCATGCGCTTTTCTGCTCTCATGCCAGCAAAACCGTGGAGAAAAACACCAAGTAGCGCAGCCTCCAGTGGGGGCATCTTCTGCGCTAAAAGCGCTGCCACAATGCCCGTCAACACATCCCCACTTCCAGCTGTCGCCATCCCAGGCGATCCTTCTGTAACAATATACGGAACTTGTTTTGGATGAAAAATAAAAGTGGGCGCCCCCTTAAGAATCACTGTGATTTTTTTCTTTTCAGCAAATGTAGAGCATCCATCTATCGTCGGCGCGCACCCAAGCAACCTCTGCATTTCGGCCTTATGAGGAGTTAAAATGGCACCAGCCGGAATTTTCCATCTAGGATGCTTCGCTAAAAAATAGAGCGCATCTGCATCTAAAACAGAGGGAATAGAAAGTAGAGCCAATATCTTTTTAATCAAGCGCCCCCGCTCTTTTGATCTACCAAACCCAGGGCCTATAAAACACGCTGACGCACGCTGAATCTCCTCCTTGAACCGCTTAAGATCAAAAGACTCTTTGATAAGCTCCCAAGGAGCCTGCGCAGAGTTCATCCCCTCTTCATGGAAAAGACGCACAATTCCAGATCCAGAGCGCAGCGCCGCAATACTTGAAAGAAAAGCAGCTCCCTCCATTCCGATGGAACCTGCACACGCAACCACGTATCCCGCCTCATATTTATGGCGGGTGCGATGCACCTCTGGCATCTGCAAAAACGCATCTGTTTTTTCAACAAGGCGTGCAATCGGATGCGCAGAAAGTCCCAAATCAACACAAGAAAGGCTGCCGACATGCTCCCACCCCTTCCCTATAAAGCATCCAAGCTTTGGAAACCCCATTGCAATTGTGTGATGAGCCCGCACACAAGGCCCGAAAGCCTCTCCTGTAGTCCCAAAGAGCCCAGATGGAATGTCGATAGAAACAACCGGCGCCGGACTTGCATTGATTGCATGAACTGCAGCCTCTAAAACTGCATCAAGAGCGCCTTTGCACCCTATCCCCAAAAGACCATCCACAATCAATGCTGGAGCCTCCTTTCTGATACACGGCTCAACCCTGCCCCCCTGCTGCACAAATCGCTGTTTATGCAAAAGAAAAAGCGGCGCGCATCTCTCATCCGGGAAGATCTGCACAACATAGACATTGTACCCCTTCTGAAGAAGCAAAACTGCAGCAGCGCAGCCATCGGCCCCATTATTACCGCGCCCAGCTACAATACAAATGTCCCCCTTTCCAATACCCATTTTCTCTATATGCAGCACAATACCTGCTGCGGCAAGATCCATTAATACTGTCTCTTTCACACCTGCTGTGCGCTCAGCTCTTTTCATCTCTTCGACTGTTACAACATCGATCATAGATGTTCCTCTTTGATCGCACGCTGCAATAAAGCATTCACAGCATCACGGGGCGCTAGCCCCTCATAAATAACAGCGTGCACAGCCTCTGTAATAGGCGTTGGAATGTGCGCTTTACGCCCAAGCTGCAAAGCAGAAATACAAGCGTAAGCCCCCTCAACCACCATCCCTATCTTTTCCCTTGCCGATTGAGGCGTGAGCCCCTCTGTAAGCAAGTGTCCAAAACGGCGGTTGCGACTCCACTTAGAAAGACACGTGACGCATAAATCCCCAAGCCCCGACAACCCATTTAATGTTTCTGGATTACACCCCTTAGCCACAGAAAGCTTACGCATCTCATGAAGCCCCCGCGTCATTAAAGCTGCCTGCGTATTATCTCCAAAACCGAGCCCATCCGCAATCCCACAAGCTATTGCAATCACATTTTTCATTGCCCCACCAAAAGCGACACCCGCGATATCTGCATTTGGATAGACACGAAAATAGGGCGCCTGAAATAAATCACGCACCTGCAACATAAGCTCTGGCTCATATGAAGAGCACACAACAGATGTTGGCAACTTGCGAATCACCTCTTCCGCATGACTTGGGCCACTCAAATACCCTATCTTTGACCGATAAGATTCCCCAAATACCTGGAGCACAATCTCCGGAAGAAGAAGACCACTATTCTGCTCAATCCCTTTAGACGTTAAAATAAACGGACACGTCACCCCACCAGCTGCTAAAATCTCTTCACAGACAGGACGGATCCCCATCGAGGTCACAGACTCTACAAGCATATCCGCCCCCTCCAAAGTCCGGCGCAAATCCGATGTAAACTCCACCCGTGCATCCGCTTTAAAATGGGGCATCTTAGGATGCTCCCTTTTTTTTGCTAAAAGCTCCGCATACTCAGGGCGCGCCGTCCATAACATCACATCATGCCCAAGCGATCCCAGAAGAGAGGCCAAACAAAACCCCCACGATCCAGATCCCAAATAGCCAATCTTCATAAACAATCCTTTACGCTCAAAAATCCCCTACGCGCAGCCGCCACATCTCCCTTATCTTTTAAAGGAGCATACACCTTTTCCGGTGGATAGAGTAAAACACAAACACCCTGCGCGCATCCAAAACAATCAAATATAAACCGCTCGCGCTTCCATGCTAAAGCATTTCCCCATTTTTTCCGTGCAAGGTGATAAGGAAACTCATACGTGGAAACCCTTTGTATAAATTGCATACTAACACAAATAAGCCCTATATAAGCAGGGAAACCTACAAAATCCACCCCTTCTGGAAGCTCAGAGTATTCCATCACAAAAACCTGCTCGCCCTCCCTGACTAAAACCCCCAAAAGCTGCTCTGGACTCTCTTTGATTACACTTTTGACAGCAAGATCTACATGCTGAAGCTCTAAAACACCACAAGCGTAAGGATCAAAAGGATCTGCAAGCACATTGTCGACAGCAATAATGTGCACATATTCAATCCCCCTATCTTGCCACATCTGCCAAAGCCCACTGTTGCAAAATGTAGAAAAGACCTCACCATTTCCAGAAGGCCCAGAGGAGCCTTCAATCTCTTTTTTCTCATCATCCAAAAAAGGAAGCGAGGGCTGTGTTAAAAAAGAAAGCTCCACCCCATCTATATTCTTATTGGGAAAATAAGCGCGCGTTGCTGCATCCGTAGCATCAGAGGTCATGACAGCAAGAAAAAGCGCCCTTTTAGCTCTTTTTGCCCTTTTTTTTACCCGTGCGCAAAGCACATCAAATAGCGTTTCTCCATCAAAAATATCCATGGGAATCGCTCCCTTCGCCATTCCCTTACCCCACCTAGATCCCATCCCCCCAGCTAAGATAATACATCCAACCTTCCCCGCATCAATAAGATGATCCCCCCTATTTTCCATCTCAGCAGAAGGATACATACACTCTGGCGCCACATACTTCACAGTAACGCCTCCAAAACCATCTCCTCAGAGATCGTTGCAATCTGCTCCTTTTTTCCAAAAAGAGGCACATGTACAAGCTGAGGATTGGGAGATTCCACAGCCTGTCTTAATACCCCTTGCCTTGGATCTGCCCATAAAGACACAATCTTTAAGGGAAAGGAAAGATCGAGATAGTAGGTAAAGGCAAGAAGACCAGAGTCTGGAACAACAAGAGCCGAGCACACATTTTTAATCAAACTTAGCACAGCACATAAAGACGTTTTGCCCCTCAGATCATGTACTCTTGGCATAGAAAAAGAGCTTTTTGGTTGCATACCAAATAAAAGCACCTGACTACCCTCTGGCAATCTGGAAAACAACCCCTGCCACCGCTCCTCTGGCCAATTTTTTTCATAACTATACACAGTCTCTGAGTGCACATGAACCCCAATATAGCGCAGATTGACATCCAATCCATACGCCTCAGGAGCCACCTCAAAGCGCTCCTGCCATTGCAGTTTGGGAATAAATGAGCCAATCTGCCAGCGCAAATGCCGCGTCGGATCTGGCCTTTCTAAAATACAATCAAAATCCGCCAGAGCATGCCCAAGCGATGCAAGCGTCTCTTCAAGATCAATAGACCCACCCCGCACCCAATGTGGAGCTACAAGGACAAAAACCCCAGGAATAAAGGCAAACCCCTCCGCTAAATCGGATCTTGTAAGAAAAAAAATCTCAGGATCTTTAATATAACTACGAATTCTATGAACAAGAGCTACAAGCCCCAAAGGAATATCACCAAGCCCCCGATTCCATACAACCAAAACACGGCGGCCAGAAACCCTTTTTAACAACTTATCCAGTGGATTTGCCCACCACATCATAAAATATGAAGCCTTGATGCCCGCCCATGAATCACAGAGCGAATCTCTTCGAGCACCTCATCCGCCCCTATCTCCTTCATACACCGAAAATCTGTAGGACATGTCCTTTGATGACAAGGCGAGCAAAACACATGCTTATGAATGACCGTACCAGCTGTCCTATAAGGACCCGTCATAATTTCACTTGTAGAACCAAACAGCGCCACAACAGGCGTTCCCAAAGCATCTGCAATATGCATCGGCCCACTATCATTTGTTAAGAGGACATGACATAAACGAATGAGAGCAGCAAGCTCCCTTAACGACGTTAGCCCAGCCAAATTCACAACACGCGAGGGAAGACCCAAACAAATATTTTTCACAAGAGGCGCTGTCGCCGGATCTCCAAAATAAACAACAATCACATCCGGATCCTCTAAAAGCCGACGTGAAACCTCTTTAAAACGCTCAGGAAGCCAACACTTGGCCGAACCATACGTTGCCCCTGGATGAATACCCACAATACGACTTTTTGCCGTTACCCCATGCTGCTGCAAAAGAGCAAATGCAAGTTCAAGCTCCCTATCCAAAAGAAACAAACGAGGGGGCGTATCCGAAAGAGCAATCCCCAAAGGCCCAAGCAACATCTTATAAGTTACAACAAGATGCTGCTGATCAATACGGTGAGGCAATGGAACCCGACACGTTAAAAGCAACCCCCGCCCATTACAATCATAACCCAGCCTCTGCTGCACCTTGCCTTGCCAAAACCACCATGCAGAGGAAAAAGAGTGCGTAAGCAAAATTCCAAGATCATAATTGCCTTTACGCAGCTTTTCTATAATACTACGCTTATCACGGCGCCTACCAAAACCCGTTGCCTTGCTAAAACAAAATAGCTCATCAATCTCCGCATCCTCACGGAGCAATTCACCCACAGGTGAGCGCGCCATTGCCGTAATCCGCGCTCTAGGAAACGCCCGGCGCACATCACTAAGAACAGGCGTTGCCATCACAAGATCACCGATCCAATTCGGCATCCGCACAATAATATTTTCAGGTTCTTTTGACAGTATCGATCCCATGACTATAAAAATACCAAGAGAGCCCGTTTTATACAAATTTTATAAACCCTCTATGCCCACACCTCGTATTTATTGTTTATACATGCTATATATTGTGACTATGGGTGAGATTATTTTAGGAGTAGATCCCGGAACCAACATCACAGGCTACGCCCTCCTCTCCTCCACAAAAACCCCCATAGATTTTGGCTGCATTCGCCCCCCAAAAAACCTCCCTCTTGCAGAGCGTTATCTATGCATCTTCCAAGCCATCACAGCCCTTATTACACAGCACACACCAAATGTCATCGCCGTAGAAGGACAGTTTTTTTATAAAAACGCACAAAGCGCCCTAAAACTCGGCATGGCCAAAGCCGCCGTTTTACTTGCCGGAGCACAACAAAACATCCCCATCCATGAATACAACCCCAAAGTCGTGAAAAAAGCAGTAGTCGGCACCGGCAATGCGACCAAAAAACAAATGCAATACATGATGCAACGCCTCCTTAGCCTCCCCACCCTCCCAGAACCCGAAGATGCCGCAGACGCCCTCGCCCTCGCCCTCTGCCACATCCACAGGCTCCCCTCTTAAAAACATTCTTATTGAACATTAAACATTTTATAGCGCATATTGTTTCCTTGAAATCCACCCAAGGAACCTCGTGCGCCTTCTTTTCTTCCTCCTGCCCATCCTTGCTTTCGCCCTTCCCGAGCTCCCTTTCCCCG
>CAMFJP010000077.1 GCA_945957075.1 uncultured Chlamydiae bacterium | reverse complement strand
AACAATTAGCGTCCCTCTCTACCCACAAAGTAGACCTGGACACTACTTAGCACCGAGACAGCCAACAGAATCTGCTCGCATGCGTTCCAGAACCCTACCTGCAACCTTTGCAGGAACAAGACCTTATCCTGTTTCCTTTGGAACAAGGACAGGTAGCCAAGTAAGGAATCCTTCAACGAGACAAGCAACTAGACCGTCAACTGCATACGCTTAAAAACAATGCGCGCTCACACGGTAACATGTGAGCGCGTTTGGCGTTAGACATCTTGCGGAACTTACTTTGCTTGATAGCACTTGTGATTTTAAAACTGCCAAAAAGCGATGTCTATTATTTATAATTTTGTAGGAATTGAGCAATAGGCTGTACTCCTATCTTTTTTTCAATAAGGCCGCCATTTTTATCAAAGACAAGCAAAGAGGGCAACTGCTGCACATGATATTTAGCTGCAACCTCTTCGACAACTTCAGCATTGACCTTTAAAAACCGCACCTTTCCAGACAGACGTTGGCTTGCGGATTCAAAAATAGGAAAGACCATATGACAAGGACCACACCATGTAGCATACACATCGACAAAAATGGGCCCTGTACTGTTTTTTAGAGCCATTTGAAAATCTGCAAAAGAGGTAATCTCCTCTACCCCTTCCTTTTCCTTTTGTTTTTTTTGCGTTAGCATCATCTCAGCCTGCAATGCTGCAATTGCACCATCTCTTGATGCGCCAAGTGCCTGTTTGTACTTAGGATCAACAATGTCTCCAATTGCAAACACCCCTTTTTTTGAGGTCTCTTGATCTTTATGAAGAACAATATATCCTTTGTCATCAACGTCTAGTACACTTTGAAATAGTTGTGAATTCGGTGTAGCTCCAATAGCCAAAAACAGACCGTCAACAGGTAATTCATACGTTTTTTTGGAAAGCACATCCTCTACAAAAAGTCGATCTAACGCAAACTCCCCTCCTAAAACCTTATGAACTACCGTGTGATAAAGAACCTCTACATTATCTAACTGAATAAGCTCTTGTCTTCGTTTGATTTCTTTACCTCGAAACTCGCCCTTTCTCACAATCACAAAAACCTTTTTTGCCTTTTTTGCAAGATAATGCGCCTCTGTGACAGCAGCATCCCCTCCTCCCACAACAGCCACAACCTTATCTTTATACAAAGCTCCGTCACAAACAGCGCATGTATGAACACCTGATGCCCAATACGTATTTTCTCCTGGAACTCCTAACCGATTAGGCTCTGATCCCATAGCAATAATGCATGTATTTGCATTCACAGTACGCACTACATTCTTGTCATACACAGAAGCTAACTTAATTGTAAAAGGCGTCTTGCTAAAATCTACCCCGACAACCTCTTCAGCAACAATTTTGGCTCCATTACTCACAGCTTGCTTACGCAATTTTTCCATGAATTCTGCCCCGGAAATATCAAGCTCACCAGGCCAATTTTGTATGCTATGAGACTGCATCAACGCACCTCCTGGCATTTTTCCCTCAACCACTAAAGGCTCAATGCCTGATCTTGCAGCATACGTTGCCGCGGTCAGCGCCCCCACACCGCCACCTAAGATGACGAGTGGATATTCATGATTTCCCCAAAGAGAGCCCATGCAAGCCAGAAAAAGACAGTAAAGACGTTTCATACACACTCCGAAAAAAAATATATAATCAAGGCGCTGTGAGTATAAGCATTGCATAAAATATCTGCAAATTCATAGAATGACGCTAGCAATCTAAAGTTGCACTCTAGCTGCTATAGACACATAGGAGGAATTAGGTTATGTCTCGCACCCTAGCATGGCTTTGCGCATCTATATATGCACTCCCTCTTACCAGCCTAGTCGCTGAAGAGGCAAACTGGACAACCTATCCTTCTCAGGAACAGGGGGCCACATTCTCTTCTCCTGTTGCCAAAGATTTTCAACCTTTTACTGGCAAAGTAAAGGCAAAAAAAGTACGCCTACGCCTAAAGCCAGATTTGGAAAGTTCTGTCATTCGCGAACTAAATAAAAATGAGCTTCTTTCTATTTTAGGCGAGTCCGGAGACTTTTACGCCATTTCCCCCCCTCCCGATGTTAAAGCTTATGTATTTCGCAGCTTTGTTCTAGATGGCGTTGTAGAGGGCAGCAGAGTCAACGTACGACTAGAGCCTAGTATCGAAGCGCCAGTCATTGGATATTTGCACGCAGGGGATAAAGTATACGGCACCGTTAGCGCCGCTAATGGCAAATGGCTAGAAATACAACCTACAAAAGATACTAGATTTTATGTAGCTCGCGAGTACATCGATTACGTTGGTGGCCCCGAACTAAAAGCTCAGCTTGATAAACGCAGATCCCAAGTGGAACAGCTTTTAAACGCCGCAACCCTATTTGGGAAATCTGAGATGCGTAAGCCCTTTGAGGAAATCGACATGGATCGCCTAGCTCAAAGCCATAGAGCTATTATAGATGAATATACCGATTTTCCAGAGTGGACAGAAAAGGCAAAAGAATCCCTTCTCTCCTTCCAAGAACTCTATCTTCAGAAAAAGATTGCCTTCTTAGAAGCTAAAGCCTCAAAAGCATTTCAAGAAGATGTAACTGTCGTATTTGATTCCTCTTCAGAAGAGACTCCTAATAAACAAGAAACAAAAATTACAGACAAAATGCGCCTTTGGGAGCCTATTGAAGAATCCTTGTACCTTACTTGGGCTCGAGTTAATGAAGACAAAGACATTCTTGAGTTTTACGATGAGCAAATGTTATCTGCAGAAGCGCTTACAGGTATTGTGGAAATGTATGCGGCTCCGGTTAAAAATAAACCCGGCGACTTCATCTTAAAAGATAAAGACCTACCCCTTGCTTACCTGTATAGCTCCCAGATCAATCTACAGGATTTTGTTGGAAAAAAGGTAACAATTCTTGGAGCTCCACGTCCAAACAACCACTTTGCATTCCCAGCCTTTTTCGTTTTATCTGTTGAATAACCATTCTATACCGGTGCTCTAATATGAGCACCGGATTGCCTACAAACCGGTGCTATGCTAGACTGTTTCCGAAAACGAGACTGGAGACAATTCATGCTTTATAAAGATAAAAAAGTAAGACTCACTGGAGAAGCTGTCAGCTCTCTATTTAAAAACAATTTTGATCTTGCCAACCACGCAATCTCCCTTGCCAAGCTCTATGTTCAAAAAGAAGAGCCAGTATCTGCAACAAAGCTTTTAGATGAAATTCGCCGTAACCCCTCCCCTGCAACAAACGCCTAACACATATGAGCAAACGTATTCTGATTACCTCCGCTCTTCCCTATGCAAATGGCCCACTGCACTTTGGCCATATTGCAGGGGCTTATCTACCAGCAGATTGCTACGCTAGATTTCAAAGAATGTGTGGCGCAGATGTGCTATATATCTGTGGATCGGATGAGCATGGAGTAGCCATCACCTTAAGCGCGGATCTAGCAAACAGAAGCCCTAAAGAACACGTCGATCTTTACCACGAGGTAATACAAGACCTGTTTAAAAAGCTCTCCTTTTCTTTTGATCATTATTCTAGAACAACATGGTCTGGCCACATAGAAACCACACAGCAGTTTTTTGCTGATCTGCTTGCCAATGGCTATATCGAAGACAAGATAACAGAGCAGCTGTATAGCCCTTCCGAAGAACGTTTTTTAGCTGATAGATATGTCGTGGGAACATGCCCAAAATGCCACTTTACAGAAGCTAGAGGCGATGAATGCCCCCGTTGTGGCGCTAGTTACGAAGCAACCGATCTTATAGAGCCACGCTCTAAACTGACAGGCTCTGCACTGATTCTTAAGCCAACTAAACACTGGTTTTTACGATTTGATCTCTTTAAAGACCGTTTAACTGAGTGGCTTTCTACAAAAAATTGGAAACCCAATGTCCTTAAATTTGCAGAAAACTACATCAAAGACCTGCACCCAAGAGCCATTACAAGAGATGGAAGCTGGGGAATTAAAGTTCCTATAGAAGGCGCCGAAGGCAAAGTATTCTACGTATGGTTTGATGCTCCTATCGGCTACATCTCTGCTACAAAAGAATGGGCTATAAAGCAAGGAAACGAAGATGCATGGAGAAAGTATTGGCTCGACCCTGAAACACACCTTGTCCAATTTATCGGAAAAGACAATATCCCCTTCCATGCCGTATTTTTTCCCGCTATGATCATGGGGCAAAACATCCCCTATAAACTTGTTGATGAACTACCCGCTAATGAATTCTATCATCTAGAAGGTCGCCCCTTTAGTAAATCTGAAGGATGGTATATTGACCTTGAAAGCTTCTTTACACACTTTACAGCCGATCAAATTCGTTATGCCATTGCGGCGGGTGCGCCAGAGACACAAGATTCTGAATTTACATGGAAAGATTTTCAAAGCCGCTGCAACGCCGATCTAGTCGGTAAGCTTGGCAACTATGCCAATAGAATCCTTACTTTTACACAAAAGCAATGTGATGGAAAGGTCCCAGAACCTGTCGATGATCCTTTCCTACAAGAGATCGAGGGCATGCTACATGCCATCCACGATGCCTACTCCCACTTTCGTTTGCGTAAAGCCATGCAGCTCATCATGGAGCTTGCTCACAAAGCAAATGCCTATTTCGACAGCAATAAACCATGGATGCTCGCTAAAAAGCCAGAAACAATAGCAGAGATGCGCCATATCATTTACTGCTGCTTAGAGTGCTTGCGAACGCTTGCAACCGCAATATACCCCGTTATGCCGAATGCCGCAACCACCATTTGGAGCTTTCTTGGCTACTCTACCCCCCTATCTCAATGGGTCTCCTCTCCCTTACCAGAGGGACAACTACTTCCCATCCCATCTCTTGTTTTTCAACGCGTTGAAGATGAACACATCATACAAGCAAAATCAACTTAATTCTTCTTGGGCATCTTCTTCCGCAAGATCTTTTAGATAGCTGGGATCAGGGTTTCTGCAAACTTCATCAATTAGCGCCCCTAAACGAACCTCTTCCCCTCGCTTTATATGATACCTTGCAAGCGCAATGGCATAATTTGCAAGTTCGAAATTATTCTTAAAAAGACGATTCACAACTTCGCTAGTTAAGCGACTTTTACGATCCCTTGAATACATTTACGCTCCTGCTGTTTTGTGCGTTTCCGCGATAACAATACTACGCAAAATAGAATAGGCAACATCAAGATCATCGTTAATAAAATGATAATCGTACTGAATAGCCGTCTCCATTTCTCTTTTAGCCCAAGACAACCTTGTACTCATTGTTTGCTCACAATCAGATCCTCTAGCACAAAGTCTATCCTTTAACGATTCTATAGAAGGGGGACTAACAAAAATAAAAACGGCTCTTAATTTTTGCCGCCTCAACTCTAAAGCACCCTGCGTATCGATTACAAGTACCGTATGTAACCCTTTTTTGCGATTCTCTTCTACATCTTTTTTGCAAGTGCCATAATAATCATTAAAGACAAGCGCGTACTCTAAAAAATCACCGCTAGCAATTTTTTCTTCAAATCCCTTTTTTGAAATAAAGGCGTAATGAACGCCCATTTTTTCATCTGCCCTTGGCTTTCTTGTTGTATAAGAAATACTCTGCACAACACGCGAAAATTCTTTTGTCAGCATACGGACAAGAGTTGTCTTACCCGTGCCAGCTGGAGCACTAAGAATAAATACAAGCCCCTCTTTTGAAGGACCAAGAAGGGATTCTGTCATAAAATCCTATTCAATATTATGAATTTGCTCGCGCATGGTTGCAGCCTCTGTTTTCATCATAAGTAACATGGGGACAGAATCTGCCTCTGGAAATTTTACAGAAAGAGTATTGATTTCCCTTTGTATTTCCTGCACAAGAAAATCTAAAGTTTTTCCAATTGGCCCCTCGGAAGCAATGAGTATAAAAAACTGATCCCTATGCGATATAAGCCGTGCGATCTCCTCCTCCACATCCACCTTGTCTGCAAAAAGCACAACCTCTCTGAGGATCCTCTCATCACAAACAGCTCCAGCCTCTTGAAGAAGTGTAGCTAAACGCTGTTTATACTTTTCTAAAGCACCCGGTGCCTTAGAGCGTACACTTTCAATTCCAACATCGATGCGGTGCATACAATTTACGATCTGTTTTTCTAAGGCCGCACCCTCGCGCATTTTCATCTGCAAAACACCATCCAATGCGAGCCTACAGGCCGTATATAAAGCCTCTGCATTGCCCACCGGCTTAGTTTCTATGCAAATCCCCTGCTGATCCAATAAAAATTGCAAAGAAATCTCAGATGCATCAAGCCCAAGCTCTTTGGCAACAGCACCCCAAAATGCCCTGCTATCTCTTAAACGCTCTATTGTATGCTTTTGGGAACAAGATAGATGCCTTGTAAAGGTTGCAATGACATTTACATGTCCACGCGTATACACCTCAGCAACAAGCTTGCGTATTTCTTGATCGCACTGTAAAAACTCTTGGGGAAGGCGCACGGATACATCTAACACTTTGCGGTTTACAGACTGTATCTCTACAGTCCATGCCCCCTCCACATCTTCAAAAACGCCCCTTCCATAGGCTGTCATACTTCGTATCATTAGCGAACCTTTTTTGAAATTTTAATGGGAATATAAAACTGCGTCAATACAAAAATGAGTCCTTGACCCATACAGACAATCGATAATATTTCTTATTCAGAAAGAGTTATTTGTAGGGCTTTTTCATAAGTC
>CAMFJP010000076.1 GCA_945957075.1 uncultured Chlamydiae bacterium | reverse complement strand
CTGACATCCTAGCGTTTTGGGAGAAAAACCATGTTTTTGAGCGCTCTGTAGAGCAACGAAAATCCTCCCCCCTCTTTTCTTTTTATGACGGCCCCCCCGTTGCAACAGGCCTTCCCCACTATGGACACATTTTAGCCGGAACTATTAAAGACACAGTGCTCCGCTATAAAACAATGAAAGGATTTTGCGTCCCAAGACGTTTTGGCTGGGATTGTCATGGACTCCCTGTAGAAAACGAAATTGAAAAGGCCCATAATCTATCGGGCGCGCATGCAATAGACTCATTTGGAGTCGCACGGTTTAACGAAGAATGCCGAAGTATCGTTTTACGATATGTGCAAGAGTGGCAACGCACAACCGAGCGCATGGGAAGATGGGTTGATTTTTCCAAGACCTATAAAACAATGGACCTTTCCTATATGGAGTCTGTCTGGTGGGTCTTTAGCGAACTTTATGCAAAGGGTCTAATTTATGAGGGGTTTAAAGTCATGCCCTTCTCTACAAAACTTGGAACACCCCTATCTAATTTTGAAGCCAACCTCAATTACAAAGATGTGGAAGATCCCTCTCTTACTATTGCACTTCCCTTATTAGGGCAAGATAACACCTGCCTCCTTGTGTGGACCACAACCCCCTGGACCCTCCCATCCAATCTTGCTCTTATGGTTAATCCAGAAGGACTGTATGCAAAAATCAAAACCGAAAAAGGTCTTTTTATCCTTGCAGAATCTAGAATTCAAGAATACTTTCAAGACACAGCTGTCACAATAGAGACATTTTCAGGAAAAGAACTGATTGGACACAGCTACACCCCTCCCTTTGATTACTTTACAAAAACAAAACAACAAAAAACCTTCCAGATTATCGCAGAAGAGAGCATTGCCCTAGATGAAGGAACCGGCATTGTACATGCAGCCCCAGCCTTTGGAGAGGTCGATTTTTTTGCCTGTGCAAGAGAAGGCATTGAACCCGTCTGTCCCGTCGATCAAAATGGCACCTTTACAGAAGAAACACCAGACCTACAAGGCCTATTTGTAAAAGATGCGGACAAGAAGATCATTCAGACACTAAAACAAAAAGGTTATGTACTACGCCACACACAAATAAGGCATAGATACCCCTTTTGCTGGAGATCTGACACCCCACTTATCTATAAAGTCGTTAACACCTGGTTTGTAGCCGTTGAAAAAATCAAACCCACCCTTCTTGAGACCGTACAAGAGATCCGTTGGGTACCAGGGCATATCAAAGAGGGCCGTTTTGGTAAATGGCTAGAAAACGCAAGAGATTGGGCAATCTCAAGAAGTAGATACTGGGGCACCCCCATTCCGATATGGCGCAGTGCTGACGGCGAAATCCGGGTTATGAGCAGCATTAAACAGCTAGAAGAATTTACAGGCGTCACAGTCAAAGATCTGCATACACACTATATCGACACCTTAACCTTCGAAGACAATGGAAAACACTTCCAACGCATCCCAGATGTCTTTGATTGCTGGTTTGAATCAGGGTCCATGCCCTACGCACAAAATCATTTCCCCTTTGAAAACAAAGAACTAACACAAAGCGCCTTTCCAGCAGATTTTATAGGAGAGGGTCTAGACCAAACCAGAGGCTGGTTCTACACACTCAGCGTACTATCCGCAGCTCTTTTTGAAAAACCTGCCTTTAAAAATGCCATCGTCAATGGCATCTTGCTCGCAGAAAATGGGGCCAAGATGTCAAAACGTCTTAAAAACTACCCAGAACCTGACAAAATCCTAAACGCCTATGGCGCTGACGCCATGCGGTTCTACCTACTCAGTAGCCCAGCTGTTAGAGGAGAGGATTTGCGTTTTTCCGAAGCTGGCGTAGAGCAAGTGCTGCGCACAGTCCTCATACCCTTATGGAACGCCTATATTTTCTTTGCAACTTATGCACACATTTACAGCTGGAAACCTGAAGATCATACACCTGCCAAACAACCTATCGACCTCTGGATTCTTAGCATACAAGAAAACCTCATCGATGCAGTTTCCTCATCGATGGAAAGTTATCAACTAGACCTTGCCATAGAACCTCTAGCACGATTTATCGACCAGTTAACAAATTGGTACATTCGCAGAAATAGAGCTAGATTTTGGTCAGAACATGCCACAGAAGATCGCAGAGCCGCCTTTTCAACCCTATACACAACACTCCACACTCTAGTCAAACTTCTCGCACCCTTCATGCCTTTTCTGAGTGAAAGGATATTCTTAGAGCTTCGAGACATTAAAGACCCCATTTCCGTTCATCTAACAGATTACCCAACCTACACCCCAGAAAACCGGAGCCTTGACCTTGAAAAACAAATGCAAAATGCACAAACCGCAGTAAAACTGGGACATGCTTTACGCAAAGAATACAAAGTAAAAGTTAGACAACCACTAAACGCAGCCTACCTTGTTGTAGCAGATGAAGACACCCTCTCATCGCTTAAAGAACAAGAACTCATTATACGAGATGAACTTAACGTAAAAACCCTACACTATCTGCAAGAGGAATCTGCATTTGTTACCCTCTCTCTAAAACCCAATTTTCGCATCCTAGGTAAGCGCGCCGGAGCGCATATGCCCCTTCTACAAAAGCAATTGTCTGCTTGTAGCGCACAAAAAATAAAACAACTTCTAGACGGGCACTCTATAGAATTAGAAATAAATGGCGCCCCATTTCCCATCTCCCCAGATGAGGTCTCTATTGAAAGAAAAGTACGAGAGGGCATATGCGCTAGCACCCACGAGGGTATCACTGTTGTTTTAGAGATCACGCTAACAGAAGAATTAATTCTAGAGGGCCTAGCCCGCGAACTTGTGAATAAAATTAACACCATGCGCCGCGATGCCGGCTTTTCTGTCACAGACCGCATTGACGTGACAATAGACACAACAAACCAAGTAAAACATGCGTTTGAACTACACAAAGAATACATTTACCATGAAACGCTCACAGTCAAAAGTACATTTAGTGCAAATGCTGGAACTACATGGGATCTAAACGGAGAAACTACAACTATTTCCATCGCAACGCATGAAGAAAAAAATTAGCCTCTACACCCTATCCCTACTTATTATTGCAACAATTGACAGCATCCGTAATCTACCGGCTGCTGCCCTTTTCGGCAGCTCTCTTATTTTCTTTTTCTTACTAGCCGCTATTTTTTTTCTAATCCCCATCTCTCTTGTCTCTGCAGAATTGTCAGCAGCCTTTCCAGAAAAAGGAGGCGTTTACGAATGGGTGAGAAAAGCCTTTGGCGACAAAATGGGCATGACAGCCATCTGGCTCCAATGGATCAATACTATGGTTTGGTACCCTACAATGCTATCTTTTATAGCAGGATCTGCAGCCTATCTTATCAACCCGGAACTTGCCGAAAACAAATACTACCTCATTAGCTTTGTTATGATCGCGTTCTGGACACTCACATTAATCAACTTAAAAGGCATGCATTTTTCTTCAAAAATCAATAGTATTTGTGTCGTCTTTGGAACAATGATTCCCATGTGCTTATTAATCGCTCTTGGCATCGCATGGGCAACCTCCAAAGAGCCCATCCACATCGATTTTTCATACAAACACCTTATCCCCTCTTTGGGAACATCGCATAATTGGATTTCTCTAACTGCCATCATGGCCTCCTTTTTAGGAATGGAACTTGCAGGAGTTCATGTGAGCGATATTCAAAACCCACAACGCAATTTTCCAAAAGCAATCGGATACGCCGTGTTATTTATTGTATTTTCTATGCTTCTTGGCTCACTTGCCATCGCTATCGTCCTCCCTTCGGGGGAAATCCATCTCGTCGATGGCGTTATGCAAGTGTTTAACGAATTTTTCCACACCTTTCATTTAGAACCTATCGTCCCATGGATTGCTCTGGCTATTGTCATTGGAAGCACAGGAGGGCTAATCAATTGGTTAAGCGCACCAGCTCAAGGCCTTCTTCATGCAGCAGAGTTTGGATTTTTACCCCCCATTTTACGTAAAGTCAATCAACATGGCGTGCCCACCAACATTTTGTTGACACAGGCGCTTCTTGTCAGCGTTTTTTGCGCCCTGTTTCTCTTCGTTCCTACAATCAACACCTTCTACTGGTTTTTAACTGATCTCAGCACAGAACTTTATATGATGATGTATGTTCTTGTGTTTTGCAGCGTACTACGTTTGCGTACGCGTCACAACAGACATCCCACGTGCTTTAAAATCCCAGGAGGAGAAGTGGGTCTCTGGGGCATATCCCTACTTGGCATCGTAGGATGCGGAATCACTCTTTTTGTAGGTTTTTTTCCTCCGGACACCCTCTCCATCTCATCCACATGGTGGTACGCCCTTATGATAGGCGCCGGCAACCTCTTACTGCTATCCCCACTACCCCTATTCTTTTTATATAAAAGGAAATACATAGACAGATAATCCCTCAATTTCGTAAAATCGCCTTTCCACACAAATGCCGATGTGGCGAAATTGGTAGACGCGGCAGACTCAAACTCTGCTCCTAGCAATAGGGTGCTGGTTCGAGTCCGGTCATCGGCATATTTCACACCAAATAAACAATTCTGCTAATAGAAGACGAGGAATCCATGGCTTCTGATCTGGTAGATGTTAAATCTTTTATTCCCACTATTCAAGTAGATCTTAAGTACGCAACCACAGACAACTTTACAGGGGAAATCGTATATGATTTTCATCACTGCCTACTACGTAAAGAAGCTGCATTAAAACTCCGCGATGTCCAAGCAGAACTACAAACACGAGACCTGGGATTAAAAATTTGGGATGGGTTTCGTCCCATGTCCGCCCAGTGGAAATTCTGGGAACTTATACCCGATGAAAGGTATGTAAGCGATCCTAGAAAAGGTGGAAGACATACAAGAGGCACAGCCGTTGATGTTACCTTAATCACAAAAGATGGCCACGAACTTTTAATGCCCTCTGATTTTGATGATTTTAGCGAAAAAGCACACGAAGATTACAAAGGGGCTAATAATGAAGCCATTAAGAACCGTGAACTTTTAAAAAAAACCATGGAAAGACATGGCTTTGTCGGATTGCCCACAGAATGGTGGCATTTTGATTTAGTCGGATGGCAGAATTTCCCTCCCCTTGATTAGACCTCTTTCGAAATGCCGTTTTTTACTTTGACAATATTAAAGAATTAGGGAAAATGGCATGTGTTTTTTGTCCGGGTCCCAGGGGTCTTTTCATGACGATGCTTCAAAATTTTACTCCCATTGTAGAGATCGTCATTATTTCCATAATGGTCAATTATCTCCTGTCCTTTTTTTGGAATACAAGATCCATGGACCTTATGCTAGGAGTTCTGGCATTCTTGGTCATGTTTGCAGCCTCAAGCTGGCTACAACTCCCTATTCTACATAAAATTATGTACCTTGGAGTCAACGTTGCAGTAATTGCACTCCTTATTATCTTTCAACCCGAGCTACGCGTCGCCCTTTCCAAACTTAGCGTTAAAGGCAAACGCCATAAAGAAATGACAGAATTTGACAAATTTTTAGACCAACTCGCACACTCCACCTATAAGCTTGCAGACAAAAAGATTGGAGCGCTGATTGTCCTACAGCACGAAGATGCTTTAGACGAATACACCCAAAAAGCTGTTTTACTCGGCGCACAATTTAGCTCAGAGCTTTTAGAATCCATTTTTGTTACAACAACCCCGCTACATGATGGAGCTGTTGTCATCAGAGACACAAGCATCCTTGCAGCAGCAGTCATTCTTCCTCTTGCAGACGACAGCTCCCAAGTCACCCGTTCTATGGGAACAAGACATAGAGCAGCGCTTGGCATTAGTCAACTAGCAGACGCCCTGGTCATTGTTGTATCCGAAGAAAGCGGAAAAGTCTCTATTGCGCGCGATGGCGTCATTACACGAGGCGTCAAATTAGATAGATTCAAAGGAATTATTCGCAGTATTTTTGTTCAAACTCCAACACAACATACCTCCACACCTTTTAATATTAAGGAGTGGTTAAAACGATGAAAACTTTTCTCACTCATTTGTTTATAGAAAACTGGCAAAGAAAACTAATCTCCTTAGGTCTTGCTATTATTATTTGGCTCAGCGTCAACCACACACTAACCACAACACGTATCATTAGCAACGTCGCTGTACGTGTTGTCAATATTCCAGCTGGCAAAACCGTAGAGGGCTTACAAACTAACGGCTTTCTAACAAAAAAAATTACGCTTACCCTTGTTGGAAATAAAACCCTCATTAACGACCTAGCAGCAGGAGACATTGAAGTCCTCGTTGACGCCCGGGACAAACCCGATGAATGGATCCCCACAATTACAAAAAAAGACCTAATCGCAACACATCCAGATTTAGATTTATCCAAAGGCATCACAAGAATTGCCCACTCTAGTTTCGCAATACACATGACGCGCCTTATCACAGAAAAAATACCCATTATTATCACAAAACCTATTGGAGAACCCCCAAGAAATTACCTTTTTCTCGATGTCTGGCCCTATCACCTTTATACAACAATTACAGGACCCCAAGCAGCAGTAGAGCACTTAAAAGCCACAGGTTTAAAGGTTACGTTTAACTTAAATGAAATTTCTAAAAGACAACTAGATCAAATTATTGCAATAGATGACGCAACATATAAAGATGTTGTAAGCTTTCCTGTTCCAGAAGATTGGAAACTTTTACACGTACCTACAATATCCGACACCCCTATTAGC
>CAMFJP010000075.1 GCA_945957075.1 uncultured Chlamydiae bacterium | reverse complement strand
CAACAGATGAGTAATTAAATATCTTGCGCGCAAGGCGCGCCTCAGCGTGCTCTGCGCTCTCTGTGGTGAAAATATTATTTAACTCACGTTGCAAGACAAAATCAGCGGCTGCGTAACATCAGTTATTTACCCTATTTGGTATTAATCAAGGAGGTATTCCGTGGAGGGCGTTAGCAGGGCGCCAGGGGTTCTAAAATTAATTTTTATTGTCTAGGTTAAGACAAGGAGAGGACGAGGGCTGAGGCCTGGTCTGCGATCATAGCTTCGGTGCTTTTGGTTAGCGCCTTTGCTGTGGCGAGAGCCTGTTTTTTGTACCCAAGAGAAAAGAGTGCTTTGGCTTTGTTGAGCTGTGTGGGGGTGTGATGTGGATCCAGCTTGAGGGCTTTTTCGATATAGTTAAGTGCCATGAGATTGTTCCCGTTTTGCAGATATAGGGCTCCAAGTGTTTGCATGTCGTAGGTGCTTGTAGGATCTAAAACTGCAAGCGCTTCGAAAAAGGCAAGGGCTGTCTTATATTGTCCTTGTCTTATGTATGCATAACCTACAAACCGTAGATCTTCAATCTGCTCTGAGCTCCAACCAAGAACTTCTAACCAATCCATAGTGTATTACCCTTTATGATATTGCTCCCTTGCCGCCTTGATTGCAAGAAGATCCTTGTCCCGTGCTTTTAGGATTTCTAAAGCAGAGCTCATATGTAGTTTTTGCTTTTCAAGATCTACGCGTTCTTTTTGTTTATGCCAATCTGCGCTTTCTTCGGGTAGAGGTAATGTTTTAATCCGTGTACATAGCTCTTCTAAATGTTCGTGTGAGCCAAGTCGAGGGGCGATTTGCGAAGAAAATAGAGTGCTTTGACCTTCGAAAAAACCATGAGGAGCCCCAAAAAGGGCCCATGTGATCTGCTTGATTCCCGTATCGAGCAGGGCATCTGCTTCTGGAATAAAGGAGGGGATGGCAGCTTTTACTTTTGCAAGCGCTGCAACAGAGCCTGCTTGTTGTACAATCGATGTGTCCATGTCCCGCTTATCTTTGGCATAACGTTCGGAAACATCGATTCCGATACTGCTGACTTCTCTTGGCATAATGTATCTCCCTTTGACTGTTTGGTACCATACTTTGTTCATTTTTCGCTAGGTAGCCCGGGTTATGAACAAGTTTCCCACAATTTCCCACATATACTTATATTATTTAATATTAGGTTCTTATGGGAACTTTTTCTAAAAATCATTGCCCGGTTTTCAACAACAGTGCTAAAGTGTGGGAAAAGGTGGGAGTGAGATGGGAAGGTTCTTCTTCAGCGGTTCGTTTTCAGCCAAATTAGATGAGAAGAATCGCTTTGTCTTGCCCCAATCCATGCGTTTTGGTCTTGTCGAGGCAGGGGAGCTTGAATTCAGTATAGGTCTAGGTCTTGGGGGTTGCCTTGCCATTTATAGACAAAGCGACATTCAAAAGATTGTAGAAAAGTTTCAGGCAAAACAGCATGTAGCTAAATATCAGAAATTCTTCACCCTATTTTTTTCCACATTGTATCAAACAACCTGTGATAAGATTGGACGCATTACCATCCCGCCCATTTTAAAAGATGCCGTGAAAATCAAAAAAGAGATCGTAGTTGCAGGTGTTCTAAATAAAATTGAACTATGGCCCAAAGAATCTTATGAGGCAGCTTTGCAGGCCCTATTGGGTGGAAAAGATCCCGAGAGCGATTTAGCAAAATTATCAGAAGAGGCCTTTGCTCTTTTAGATGAGACAGAGGAGGGGAGTGATGAGTAGCTTGCCCCATATCTCTGTCATGCCAGAGGAAACCCTTGCCTGTTTTAAAGACATCGAAATAAAGACCTTTTATGAAGGCACAGTTGGTGCCGGTGGCCATGCTCAGCTTCTTTTAGAGGCGCATCCAGAAATTGCCCTATATATTGCCTGTGATAGAGATAAATCCGCTTTGCAGATTGCAAAAGAGCGCCTTTTGCCTTGGAAAAATAAACTCGCGTGGGTACACGGCTCGTTTGCAGATATACCAGAGCAGCTTAAGAAAAATAAAGCCCCGTCTTTAGATGGATGCTTTTTTGATCTTGGTGTTTCCTCGATGCAACTTGATTTGGCAGAGAGGGGATTTAGCTTTATGCATGAAGGCCCCCTTGATATGCGCATGGACCCTACAGATCCAAGAGACACCGCAGCAGACATTGTGAACACCTGGTCCGAAAAAGAATTAGAAACTCTTTTTCGTACTTATGAAGAGCGCCACCCAAGACGTGCTGCAAAAGCGATTTGCATGGCTAGAACGAAAAAGAAATTTAAAACTACAAAAGATCTCGCTGACGTCCTTGCAAAGTCTTTAAAGAGCTCGGGACGCAGACACCCGGCGACCCTTGTTTTCCAAGCACTACGCATCCATGTCAATGGAGAGCTAGAGGCAATTCAAGAGGGCATTGCAGGTGCTATGGATTTTCTAAAACCTGGAGGAAGACTTGGAGTCATCACATTTCACAGTTTAGAAGATCGCATTGTCAAAAATCTCTTTAGAGATGCGGCTCGTGCCAAAACGCTACGACTACTCACAAAGAAACCTATGGAGCCAACTCTTAAAGAAAAAAGAACAAATCCAAGGGCGCGTAGCGCTAAAATGCGTACAGTGGAAAAGTTATGAATGAGAATAAGTTTTTTACATTTACGTGCGCTCGTATTTTGCTTTGTATCCTTTTTCTTGCCATATCTTTGTATGCCTATATTGATAGACGCAACCACGTTGTAGCGCTTCAAATGCGCATCCCTGAGATGACAAAAATCGTTAAACTTCTCAATGAAGAAAATACAAGGCTCCGTTTTGAAGTGGAGCTATTTGAAGGCCCAGCGCATCTAATGAAACTTGCAAGCAGTTCATCTTTTAGTCATTTAAAGTATCCAGTTGGATTAGACGTTGTGACTGTATACGAGCCTATAGATAATACGCCTCTACCCACAACTTCTTCTGCGACACCGCCATGGCTTATTGCTGGAATTGGCTGGTAACCCGTCCAGGGCATCACAAACGCTTACTTGGTATCGCTGCATTTCTTTTTTTACTTTTTGCTTTATTAATTGGTCAGTTTTATAAGCTCCAGATTATAGAACATGAAAAGTGGCTTCATACAGCAGCCTTGCAGCATAAAATGGTTGTCGTAGAGCCTGGAAAGAGGGGAGTGTTTTATGCAAATACCTCGTTGAAAAAAGGACACCCCGATCGCCCCCAGCCCCTTGTCATCGATGTACCCAAATACCACCTTTATGCAGACCCCCTCGCTTTTAAAGAAGATCTTCGCGAAGAGATCGTATCGACCCTCTCTTCTCTTTTACACCTATCTCCAGAAAATACAGCAAAGATACGGACCCAGCTTAATAAAAAAAGTCATAGCAGAAAATTAGTGATGTGGATGCAACGCGCAAACCGCGATGTTGTGCACAGCTGGTGGATTCCGTACGCCAAAAAGCATAAAATGCCCAGTAACGCACTTTTTTTTATTCAAGATTATAAAAGATCCTATCCCTTTGGAACCCTTTTAGGCCCTGTTTTGCATACAGTCCGTCAGGAAAAAGATGGAAAAGAGCAAATATGCACCCCCACAGGAGGCTTAGAGCTGCTTTTTGATAAGTACTTAAAAGGAAAAGATGGCAAGCGCGTAATGATGCGCTCATCTAGACATCAGATAGAGCGCGGCTATGTTCTACAAAAGCCAGAAGATGGAGCCGATATTTATCTCACAGTCAATCATCACATACAAGCAATTGCAGAAGAGGAGATTGCAAAAGCAGTGGATAGAGCAGGGGGCTCTTCTGGATGGGCGATTCTTATGGATCCCCATACAGGCCATATCCTAGCACTTGCCCAGTACCCTTTTTTTGATCCTGCGCAGTACGGCAGTTTTTTTAGTAGCCCCGAGCTTCGAGAACATACAAAAGTCAAAGCGCTAACCGACCCCTATGAGCCCGGGTCCACAATCAAACCAATTACCCTCACCCTTTGCCTCCTTGCAAATAAAGAACTGAAAGCTAGGGGCGAGCCCCCCTTATTTGATCCCAACGAAAAGTTAGCGACATCCCCAACAAGTTTGCCTGGTAGACGAAAGCCCATCAAAGACACTCATTATCATAAGTACCTCAATATGTACCTTGGGCTACAAAAATCTTCTAACGTTTATATGGCAAAGATGGCCCAGCGCATCATAGAGCGCCTTGGAGCCGATTGGTATAGAGCGCAACTACAAAATATCTTTGGCTTTGGTTATAAAACAGGGATTGAGCTCCCAGCTGAAAGCGTCGGACTCCTTCCAAAGCCTGGAAAAAAACACCCAAATGGCACTTTAGAGTGGTCGGCTTCGACCCCATATTCCCTTGCCATGGGACACAATATCCTTGTAAACAGCATCCAAATGCTACGCGCCTGGGGTGTATTTGCAAGTCGCGGACACCTTGTTACCCCAACACTTATCCGTAAAATCGTCAAAGAGGGCAAAGATATCTTGCCCCCCAAACAGAACACCTTTCCCAAAGTCCTGGATACAGACATTGTAGAACATATGATTTTGGCCATGAAGCCAACAACAAAGCCAGGAGGCACAGCCACAAGAGGGGACATCTTTGGCTACACAGAGGTTGGAAAAACAGGAACAACCGAAAAAGTCATTAATGGCGCCTATTCGAAAAAACATCACATTGCCACTTTCATAGGCTTTGCTCCCGTGAAAGAACCACGCTTTGTCCTTTTGGTTGCAATAGATGATCCAGAATACAGATACATTGAAGGCGTTGGCAGAAATCAGATGGCCGGTATTTGCGCAGCCTCTGCCTTTCGAGAAATCGGTGCTAGAGTCTTGCAGTATCTTGGCGTTCCCCCTGATGACCCCCATGGCTACCCCCCAGGAGACCCAAGACACGATCCAGACAAAGCAGACGGGATGAAAGACGTTGCCCGCTTGAAAGAGCTCTACGACCGCTGGAATAAATAGACTTGCGTAACTGATAGTGCCACTTTTTGTATAGGTGTAGAAAATGTGGGGTAACTTGGACTTGAACCTGCGACCGACGGGTTATGAGTCCGTGCAAACCCCATAAATCACAATAGACCTTTTTCGAAACTTGCTTTGTTTGAAAAAACACAGTTTTAGCAAATAAATGAAGTTTCGAAAGAGGTCTAATCATTAGCAACAGCTAAAGGGAGTTCTATCTATGGCAATCGTTTGCCATTTGTGGCGGATTTTTATAGATGCGTGGTCCATGGCTGGTCCGCGATATGAGTGGAATGTCAAAGAGCTAATTTCTTGAGGGTTTTGTTGATCTCTATGATGACATTTTGAATATTTCCTGGAAGATTCAATGTCTGAGCGGTGTCGCTAAGGTTTTTGAGATGTGCCACCCAGAGCCTATCCAGAGGCTTAAGGTCCGACTCGCTAAAATTTATCAATTCAAATGCTGTACCACGATGATGAAATGTGCTCTTTATCGTAGCTTGCAGCCTCTCGAAGTCAATCATGCCTGGATTACGCGAAAGAAGAATCAAGTCATGATAGTCCTTCATCCGGCTATTAATGGCTCCTTTGGAAATCACGGTTTCAAGTTTTTCGGCAAAAATTGTTTCGGGAGGATACACCATTAAAGAAATTTCATTTTCAAATAGAGGCTTGTCTCGATATTGAAAGAGGTGGAGTTCGCGGGTATCGGGATTAACAACATCTCCCGTTCCCACATCAATATGGATTTTATCTTTCATCCGGCCGAATGTAGCACTCAGACTTACTCGATAACCAAGATAATCCATATGAGGCTGCTCCAAAAGCTCTATGCCCTCATAGTAAAACAAAAAACCATCCGTTGATTCCGTACCAATAATTTCCGTAACGACCTGCTTGATCTCATCTGCACTTGCATTCATTCTCGTGAGCAGGAAATCGAGATCCGTTGTTTCCCTTCCTATTTCCATTAGGTAGGCCAATAGGAATCCGCCCTTAAAGATAAATTTTTTTGCGTGGGCAGATCGGGATAGTCGAAATAGAAGCCTCTCGAGGAGAAGTTTTTTCCAGCACTCATTAAATTGAATCCCTTTTTCTTTTGAGATGGCTTGAAGACGATTTTTTAATGCTTGTTCATTCATGTTGTTGCCGTGAGTAGATAGGGAGCAATGTTAAATCTAAGTTTTTTAGCGTAGGCTTGCAGTCTGCGTAGATTAAGGCGCTCCCCTTTAGCCGATAGTGCCATTTTTAAAGCCTTGATGGCGGTTTCTCGACTGAGCAGCCTAAAAGCATCGATAATGGTACGTTCACGATCAAAGATGGGTATGCTAATGCCCGCAAGATCCATCTTTGTTTTACCCAGGTCCATATTTCGAAATCTCATGATTTTTACATTGGGACCTCTATCAATGGACGTCGTGTGAGATACTGCAATCCAGTGCTGACGAGGGATTTCATCAGTTATCTCATAAATTGCTAGCGCGGAAATAAGGCAGATCGCCCCGCCTGGAACGGAATTAACAGCATCGATAAGATCTTCCCACCGAAAATTTTCAGGAGAAGCTGTATAATCAGCACCTTGGTAAATACCGCGACCTAAGCGTTTGATTAGTCCCTTTTTAATATAGTACCCCAAATGGGCAGCGGAAACCCCAAATTCTTTGGCTTCCGCTATCGTGAAAGAGGGGCGGATTAAAAGCTGATCAATAGCTTTGAGGGTGTTTGAATTTTTCATAATTAAGGTCTCTTGATTTTATTTTAACTCAGGCACCCAACATTATCAAGTGGGTTTTTCTTTTAAAACACTCTACCACTGTCGACTACATGTCTTGTCTAAAACCTCGAAAATCTGATAAAATACCCAGAAACTAGGTATTTTGCATGAAAATAGTCAACAAAACTGATCCCGCTACCATTTATATGCTGTTTTCCGACTTATGTAATATTTCTTGCACAGCTGTGTAACACTATCTGTTCCATTCATAAATTCTTTTATGAACAATTCTCTTTGGTCTTCCACTTTGGTACATCCCCATGCCATATAACCATCCAATTTTTTTGAGGACATCTTACAGCATGCTTTAAAACTGTTACCCATGTTGGTGAATTGGACTAAGATTTTTACCACAGAGGGCGCCTGTCTCTTATACACATCTGACGCTGCCGACGATCGC
>CAMFJP010000074.1 GCA_945957075.1 uncultured Chlamydiae bacterium | reverse complement strand
TTGTGACCCTTGTTGCAATAAAAGGCGTGCGCGGACTTGCTTTTTTTGCTAAAGCCGCGATTCCCCTACTTTTGGGGACTTTGGGTGTCGCGTTGTTATTTCCTGCAAAGATAAAGGCGGTATCTTTACCCTCTTTATCTTTTGGCAGCGGGATTTCTCTTGTGATTGCTACATCCATTGTGTCTGTAATTGATATGCCAACGTATTGGAAACATGTGCGGTCAAAAAAAGAGGGGATACTATCTACCTGTATTTTATTTGGCTTTGCGCTTCCTGCCATAGAATCTATCGGCGTCATTTTGGGTATGAGGCAGGGAGGAAAGGACATTTTATAAACACTAACTAGCGGAGGGGGAACTCTCTGGGCGATATGGGTTGTCTGTTTTCTTGTGATCGCTGGCTGGTCTAGCAACAATGCAAATTTATATTCTGCTGGAATCAACTCTTTTGCCCTATTTCCTAAATGGAGTGAGCGAAAAAGGATATGTGTTTTAGGTGCCCTTGGAACGCTCCTTGCGTGCTTTGATGTGCTTAGTCATTTTGAGAATGTACTTGAGGTCATGGGGGTTTTTGTAGCAAGCATGGGAGGCACGGTAATTGGCTCTTACCTTTTAAAAAGACGGGGTGGATACACAAGCTTTATCTTAGGCGCTATTGGAGGTGTGTGTGCGCAATTTGGATATGGCTCTTTAACAACAAGCCCTGTAATTGATGCCTATCTTTACGCTTTTTTATGTTGTTTTTTGAGGAGGAAATATGCGACAGCTCACGTATGAAGATTTAGATGATTTGGCGCTTGGCGCGGCACTTTTGGGATCAGGTGGCGGCGGAGATCCTCTATATGATTTGATGATGGCAAAGCATGCGCTTGAAGAGCACGGCAGCCTAGAGCTTATAGAACTTGATGATCTTGAAGACGATGCGCTAATTGTACCGGTAGCCTTTGCTGGAGCTCCCCTGGTTGGACAAGAAAAGCTTCCAAGTGGCAATGAGGTGCGCTCGATTCTAATGCATATAGAAAAAATAATGGGAAAAAGGCCATCTGCTCTTATGCCAGCTGAAATTGGAGGAGGCAATGCGTTTGCTCCTTTCTATACTTCAGCAGAAATGGGGATACCCATTCTTGACGCCGATACGCTAGGAAGAGCCTTTCCAGAACTCCATATGAGCTCTTGCAATCTCATGGGGATTTCTGCATCTCCTGCATTTGTTGCAGATCATGCTGGAAATGTCGCTGTTTTATACGCAAAAAGTGCTCGTGATATTGAAATTCATGCCAGAGCGCTGACAGTAGCTATGGGATCCTCTGCAGGCTGCGCCCTCTATCTTATGACAAAAAAAGAGGCTGAAAAAGGCGTTGTAAAGGGTTCTATTTCCAAAGCGATAGCTCTTGGAAAAGCGTTAAAAGACAAGCGCTCCCTTAATACACCTCCATTGTTTTCTGGATGTATTGTTCATGTAGAACAAGAAATAAAAAATGGATTTTTGCAAGGGAGTGTCCTCATCCGCTCTGGAGAAGATGTGCAGATCTACTATCAAAACGAATACCTGGCTGCCTATAAAGGGAGCGTGCGTATTGCAGAAACGCCAGATATTCTTATTCTTTTAGAACAAGAATCTAAAACCCCGATTACAACAGAAATGCTGAGGTATGGGCTGAAAGTAGACCTCTTTGTACTACCTTCTCCCTCGATATGGAAAACAGAAAAAGGCCTTGAACTTGTAGGCCCTAAATACTTTGGATATGTATGACACAATATACGATTGGCATAGACATTGGAGGGACGCACACAGATGCTGTCCTCATTGATAATAGACAACAGATTGTAAAAAAAATAAAAACAATCACAACAGATCCGATTGATATCGGCTTTCAAGACGTCATTAATAAGCTGATGGATGGCAGGCAGTGGCAAGACATCTCAACTGTTTTTGTTGGGACAACACATGCAACGAATGCGATTTTAGAGGCACGCGATCTATATAAAGTAGGTGTTTTGCGCATGACAGGTTACACCCCACGCATTAAACCGTGTAGTTTGTGGCCAGCAAAAATTAAGCAAGCAGTACTTGCAGGGTGCGTGACAATCGGTGGAGGTTTTGAATGCGATGGCAGGCAGATCTCTGCTTTTCAAGAAGAAGAGGCAAAAAGGGCTCTAGAGACCCTTATAGACTCGGGCGCTGAAAGCATTGCCGCAACAAGCGCCTTCTCTCCCCTCTTCCCAGAGCAAGAGCTAAAACTTGTAGCCTTAGCAGAAAAACTGGGCATTCCCCTCTCTTTGTCTTCAGAGATGGGGACCCTTGGCTTTATTGAAAGGGAAAACGCTGCTATTCTTAATGCAGCATTAAAAAAACCCCTAGCGAAAGGGTTCTCTGCGCTGCAAAACTTGTGCAAAGCCCCCCTGTTTCTAACTCAAAATAGCGGGACAATCCTTGATGTTGCATCAGCAATTCAGTACCCAATTTTAACACTATCTGCTGGACCCACAAATTCTTTTTACGGCGCTGCAAAATTATCTAATTATGAACATGCTGTTGTCATCGATATTGGAGGAACCTCCACAGATATTGGATTGATTAAAAACGGCTTTCCAAGAAGGTCTCTTGGCAGATCCTATATTGGTGGAATTGCGTTAAATTTCTCTATGCCCGATGTTCTAGCTATCGCTCTTGGCGGTGGAAGCTATGTGGATTTTAATGCAAAAACAATAGGACCGCATAGCTGCGCCCGCAAGCTGAAGCAACAGGCGCTATGCTTTGGTGGCGACTCTATGACGCTAACAGATCTTGCCGTATGCCTATACCCCGATTTGATTCCAGAGGCAACACCTCCTAAGCTGTGTAACAGGCAAGCTGCAGAGCTTATGTACAAGGCGCTATCTACAATCCGTGAGGGAGCCCTATATATGGCAGGCAAAGAGCCCCCACCTATTCTATTGGTAGGCGGCGGAGCCTCACTTTTTAAGCATATTTCTAATGATTTTGTGATCCCAGAACATGCAGATGTGGCCAATGCCTATGGATCTGCTCTTGCTGAAATTGCGCATACAGAAGAAAAGATCGCCTCCTTATCAGAGCAAGATAAGATGCTCGCAGACCTAGAAGCTGTATGTCTACAAAAAACCATCGCCAAAGGGGCAGATCCAAAAAAGACCCGGCTTATCGATGTGCAGATCCTCCCCTACCACTATATTCCAGGTCAGCTTGGCCGCATGATCGTTACGGCAGCAGGTCCGCCTGAAAAAATTGCAACACACTGAAAATAAAGAACTTAAAATCGACCAAAATACGACATGTCGTATTTTGGTCACTTGTGCAGAATCTATAAAAAATTTCTTTACCCGCGCCCATCTTTCTTTTAACGAAAAAAACCCAAAGTTCAGGTTAATAGACCTATATCAAATTATATAAACGATTTGCTTTTAATTAATTAATTAAAAAAAATAATAGATTTTATTAAAAATAAATAAAATTTATAATTCTACAATATTTATATTAATAATAGGTTGTTTTATGCTTCCAGTTTCACATCTTAATCCTGTTAAGGAGCCAAAAGAACAAAGCTGCTTAACCGCACAACCGGGTGCACATGTAGACCATGCCCATATATATGGACACAAAGCGGCACAACTGATGGATTTAGAACAATTAACACGAGAATGGGGTGATCTTTTAGTAGACGTTAAAGTCCCTCCTTTTGAAGCGATTTCCTCACAAGACATTCAAAGACATATTGGCAGCTGGCTAAGCGAAGATTGGGATGCTTTTTGCAGGGCACAAGGCGATCGTAGAGAATTAACAGAAGAGGCAAAAGAAATCTTAGCTCGTATTCGCCAAAACATTCATACGCGCTTTGAAGAAGAGGTTTTTAGATTACCTAAAAGGCCAGAAGGTGCACTTATGGTCCGAAGCTCTGGCGCTGAAGACCGCAAAGACTTAGACAATGCAGGAGGAAATACAACAGAATGCAACGTTATAGGAGAAGATGCGGTTGTATCTCAAGCCATTGGCACGGTTGTTGCCTCCTATTTTGGAGAAAACTCATTAATCCAAAGACTACTTGCTGGAGATAACATTCTTCATTTCCCTACAATGGGTGTGATTGTACAAACAATGATAGGGTGTACAGATGATCCCTTACGCATTGTTTCTGGTGTGGGATATAGAGAAGAGCCCTTAGCGCGCACAAAACATACAAGCGCTATTCATGCGGCCCCGGGACACGGAGAATTTGTTGTTACAGGAGAAGGGGTTGTAGATGACTACTATGTAACACGTCACGAAGGAATAGAGCCTATTGTGCGCAGAAAACCATTCCGGATAGCTCCAAAAGCTGAGGGTGGCATTCTAGCAACTCCCAATGATCCGCAAGTAGCCACAGGATCTAGCGTTCCTACAGAACATCTCATTACCCTACACAGGATAATGGGACATTTACAAGATTTGCATGCTGGTGCTGGCATCGATATTGAATTTGTTTTAGATAAAGGAGCAGGTGAAATACCTCCCTGTCTTTACCTTGTTCAAGCAAGGCCAAGAGTACAGGAGCGTAGAGCACTTCAACCCCAATATGCGATCTGCGGGGCTCAAGTAGAAAAGCATTCGGGCACATGTACGATAGGGGGAACTTTAGAGGTACTCAAAGACATTAAAGAAGAGGAGGTTATACGATCCCGTACACTCAGTGATGCCTTTGAACAGTATAAGCACATGCCCCAAGAGCAAAGAGAGAAGGTGCGCTGCGTTTTAACAGAATATCCAGGCAGGCGCATGTCGCATGAGGGATGCCATTTTCATAGACTCCGTATCCCTGTTGTATCTATGGGAAGCTGTTACCAAAGCATCCCAGCGCCTTTCCATCTTGAAACAGTATCGGGAACTATATACTGCGGCGAAGATATAGAAATAAAAGAGGGCCTTAAAGAAAGCCCAATTCCAAAAGAAAGATCTTTGCATGCAGCTACCAAACATATTCCAGGGCCACCGAAAACTTTAGATAGAGAAGAGGCAACCACAAAAGAGCTACTGGAAAGAATCAAAACTGCAACGGATACAAAAGCTATAGATCTTTTAGAAGCCAGGTTAATACGTTTTTTCACGGCTTCTCTAAAAGATTCTGGGTCTTGCAGGCCTTTAGCACATAATATATTTCGTGAGATTGCAAGAGTGCGCTACGCGATTTTGCACTACCCTCCACAATCGCCTGAAAGGCTTCTGCCTATTAAATTCCTAGAGGCACTCTTATTTCAAGACAAGGAGGCCTCTATAAAGCACCTTCTTGCCTCAAAAAAACATCGAACCGCTGTGTGCACAAAATATGGCGCTAACCCAGATGCTCAAGAGGAATATTTTCTATTGATGCATATGGCAAATATGTGTCTGACAAGAAATGGAAAAGAAAATTGGCACTCCTTTGTAACGGCTGTATTACAAGATCCTAAGCGCGGTGCCCAACTTCAAGAAATGATGCTCGTACTACAAGATCTCGATCTTATTATGGAGTGGATAAACTACTGCTTTGGAAAAAGAGAAAAGATAGAAGATCCTGTTGCCTATTTTGACACTTTATGGGCTCAATATGAAACAATAAAACCATACTTTAGTTTTCTTGAGTGGTCAAAAAACTTCATTGACTACTTTAAAATACGCATGGAACAATTTTCAAACCCCGATCTTTTTGAAACAAAATCATGCCAGGAGCTATGGAACCAACTGCACGGTACGATCTATAACATTACAGCCGCACTTTCTGAAATTGCAAGTAAGTATCCCATTTCTGAAGAAGAACAATGCATTGGATCTGCCCTATTTAGACAACTATTTGCCCTTATAGAGGTATGCGATCAGAGCATTAAAACACTCACAAGCACCCCAGAAACCATCTATCCTACAGCTTTAAAAGTAAAACGCTTTAAAATAATGTTAGAGTACATGATACGTTCGCTTTTAATAATTACAGACACGGTTCCAATACACGTTATCGCTAATATTCAAGGACAACAAACACAACATGCAGACCCACAATTTCTGAAAAAGATGATGGACTGGTTTGTAATGCAATATGAGCAAGTATGTAATTCAGAAGAGGACATAGAACAACTTTCGATAAGACCTGAATTTAATGTGCAAGAGGTCCGTCTTCCCTCTATGGACTGTTTTAGTAATAAACCAAGACAGAACTTTAGAAGACATAATTTTACAACCCTAGAAGAGATTTTTACAACAACGCATGGTTACATGAAAGATCTTACATCTGCTTGGCAACGGGTTTCAACATGCAATAAATCTATATACACTCCACCCTTACATGAATGCTTGCCTTTAGGAGAGCCGCTACTACCACAAACTATTCTATACCCAGAAGCACGTCAAAAGGGCGATAGAAAGGCAACTCCCAGCTCCTATAGCGGCGACCTAACTATGAGGAATCATCATATAGAACAATCTATATTTTTACCAGGCCAGGCACATGAAGGCAGCTTTAGATCTAGTGTCGATGTGAGAACGCAAAATATAACCTATCAAATAAAAATGGTTGGGGATACAGGTTACTCTAGAGGAGGAAGGGATCGTTGGAAAAACGTACTACTATATGCTGCTTTAGGGGGTAAATTACTTGGATTAGAGGAAATAGACCCACCTTTTGTAAGACGACTCGGCGCTGGATTTTCAGAATTTCTTGCCACCTGGGGCTGTAATCCCAAAACACAAACACGAGATCCCTCTGTTTTTAGAACACAACTAGAAGAACTCTTATCTCTTGTTACAACAGCAACTATGCCAGATGCCATAGCACCAACATCCAAGCTTCATAAATTTCAATGGGGTGATAATAACAACGTAGCCCAAGTCCTACACAACCTATCGATTGTGTTTGGAAAGGAAGCTGTACGCTCTCTTGTAGAAAATCTAGAACCTGCCTTCTACCTGAAAAGTTGCGGGTGCGCTATATCCAGAGAAGAAATGATGCAAGCGCTCTCATGTATCTAAAGAGATGCCTAAAAAATGGGGAGGGTTGTTAGAAAATGACTCCCCATGAATAGACATCTTGCGTAATACCAAATGCGGCAAATAAATCCATATTTGCCGCATTTGGTATAACTCCATTTGTTTGACGATGATTTTTGAGCAGCTTTAAACCCAAATTTCGAGGTAATATGGAGACATATTG
>CAMFJP010000073.1 GCA_945957075.1 uncultured Chlamydiae bacterium | reverse complement strand
CAATTTGTGCTTTATTTGCCCTTGTGACTCTGTATTTCAAGGCAGGTGCTGGATTGTCAGAGATTAACTCTACCTCTGGAACGCCAGATGATAGCCACAAACCTTTAGCTTCTCCTTCTACAGAGACGGTGAGATAAAAACAGTAAGGAGTATCGGATGGATTGTCTGGGAAAAAGAAGGTTTTTGTAATTTTTTGTTTTCCCTCGTCTGATTCGAAAACAATACGATTTTTGTCTTGGTATTTGAGAGTGTAAGATAAAGAGGAGAGGTTTGGATCTTCAGAACTTAGATTTAAAGCGTAGTAGGCTGAAGATAGTGGGGCCTTTTGTGTGCCCCGGCGAAGCAGAGGGTAGTAGCCACCAATTTCTGGGGTCTTGCTTCCGCGCATTGGGAACCTATCGCTTGTAGGCTCTTGTTTTGCAAGAGTCCTGTCAAAATCAATCGGCAGCACAATACTTTGTGTGTTTTCTTTGCTACGCAGGGGTAGATTGATTTCAGTTAAGGCTCCTCCTAAAGAGGAGAATACAAGCTGTTGGTAGGGATTTTCTAAAACGTAAAATCGTTCGTTTTCCTGTTGGAGGGGGGCTTGTTCTTGAGGTGTTGCGGTTATAATGGGTTTAGGAGGTAAAGGTGAGGTTTTTGAGCCGCCAAACCACATATTAACCATAAATAGAGTTGCAGCAAGCACACCAACAAAAAGCAAAGAACGTTTATCCATTGAAGACACCTTGAGTAATACACGCCGGGATGGTATTAGAACTCTATTTTTTGAGCAAGGAAAAGAGAGGGGGTCTTAGGGCGTTGTGGCCACCTGTGATGACAAACATGCCAATTTTTAGGTGAGAGAGATCGAAAAAAATAGGCCAGGGCAGTCTCTTCTTCCTCTCCCTCTTGATGTCCTGGGTAGCACATGACGCTGAGTGCGCCACCTGGCGCTAAAAGTGTTGCTGCGGTTTCTATGCTTTTCATACTTGATGTGGCATTTGTTACAACGCTTCTATCTCCACTTGGTAGGTATCCAAGGTTGTAAACGATTAACTTGATGGGGTGAGAGCGGACAACTTCTGGAAAGTTTTCGTGGGATTGTAAAAAAAAATCGACTACATGTTCAGTATTTTTTTCTTTAACAAGAAGGGAAGTTTTTTTTATTGCATATTCTTGTATATCGATGGCAATCACGCGTCCTTTGGGGACAAGGGTTGTTAAATAGGCACAATCAAAACCAGATCCGCAGGTGGCGTCTATCACCCAATCTGCCTGGGAAAGTAAATGTTTCCAATATAAATGGGCGAGTTGCAAATGCGAGTTGAATATAGAAAAACCTTTACTCATATATTCCTAGATCTTGATAGGTTGCAAAATATTCTAAAGTGTCGATAATTACGATGTCAAATAGGGAGTGTGCTACCATTTATGTCATTTCCTCGTATCGTTCTTTGGTTAGGGGTACTTGTATTTGCCGTGATAGGGGCAATGGCATTTTTTAAAAAAAAACCACCTACAATTGAAATCCCTACCTCTCCAATTGTTGTTTTAGAGCCTGTAGCCGCCCCTGTACCTGTCGTTTTAGCTCCTCCGGCTCCGGAGCCGCCTCCTGTGCATGTTGCGACTCCTCTTGAAGGGGACGATTTTCCGGAAGCGGACATTATCTTTCGCTTATTTACAACAGGGCCTAGTCGTTTGCCCTTTATAGAAACTATTGCCTATACATCGACAGTTCCTTGGCTCCAAGGCAGGTCTGCCTGGGTTGCAGATTATGCCTCTTATTACAGTACCTCGCGTCATTTTATTGCTAGGTCGCTTAATGGTAAGCCTGATTATTTTTCTCAAAAAGTTTCTGTTGGCAGCCGCTTTAACGTGTTCAAAAAAGATAAAAAAATTGAGTTTCATCTTCTTGTGGATATAACCCGCTGTAAACTTGGTCTTTACTGTCTGGACTTAGATTCACAGGAAAGGATTCTTTTAAAAACTTATCTTGTTGGACTTGGCGCTGTCGACCCCCATTCTCCTTCAGGATCTTTAACTCCTCTTGGTAGGTATTCATTAGGTAGTAAAATAGCCATTTACAAGCCAGGGACTCAAGGTCTTTATAGGGGGCAAAACATAGAAATGATGACCGTTTTTGGTACTCGGTGGATTCCTTTTGATCAAGATCTAGAGGGGTGCACAGCGGCTGCAAAAGGCTATGGCCTGCATGGGGTTCCTTGGACGGTTAAAAATGGCAAATGGGAAGAACTTCGCGATTATATTCGATCTTACGACAGTGATGGTTGTATCCGTATGTTGCAAGAAGATATAGAGGAAATATTTGCGGTCATCATTACAAAACCCTCATACATCTGGCTTGTTAAAGATTTTCATGAAGCTCAACTTCCTGGTATAGAAAGGAGTAGTAAGTAGCATGTCTACGAAAAAACACGAAAAACTCTCAGCTTGGGAGCGGGTTGCAATTTGCCGGCACCCAAGCCGCCCAAAGGCCCTCGATTATATCAGTAACCTTTGTCAAGATTATGTTGAATTATCTGGGGATCGATTGTTTCGAGATGATCCAGCTATTTGTGCTGGACTTGGGATGATTGATGGTCAAAAATTTATGGTTATTGCCCAAGAAAAGGGGTATGATACAGAGACAAGATTAAAGCGTAATTTCGGCATGCCACATCCGGAAGGGTATCGTAAAGCGCTGCGTTGTATGCGCCTTGCGGCCAAATTTCATCTTCCAGTTCTATCTTTTTTGGATACGCCGGGGGCATACGCTGGTCTTGCAGCTGAAGAGAGGGGGCAAGGGTGGGCGATTGCAAACAATCTTTTAGAAATGTCGAGATTGCCAACCCCTATTATTATTGTATTAATTGGTGAGGGGTGTTCTGGAGGAGCTTTAGGTATGGGTATAGGAGATTCTATTGCTATGTTAGAACACTCCTATTATTCAGTGATTTCCCCAGAGGGTTGCGCTTCCATTCTTTGGAAGGATGCGAGCAAAAAGCAGCAAGCAGCAGAGGTTCTTAAAATGCACCCAGAGTATCTTTTGGAAATGGAAATTATTGATCATATCATTAACGAACCACACGGAGGCGCTCATCACGACGTGGCATCCACTTATGCTAGAGTGAAAGAACATATTCTTTCTCAGTGGAATGTCTTAAAAGCGGTGCCTACAGATGATCTTCTTGAGCGCCGTTTTGCTAAGTTTCGTAAAATGGGCAAATGTGCAATTCGAGAAGAAGAAGTTTTGTGTGGTAGAGTATGAAATTGCTTCTTAAGGCAGCGCTTCAAAGTCGGCGCCATCTTTCTTTGTTGATATCCACTTTTCTTACTTTGTTTGCGCTAACGATAGCCTCTCAATTGGAAATGTTTGCTCTTGGAATTATGTCCAATACAGGCGCTGATTTTTTTAAATTATTTGCGCATGCACAAGAGCCAGATACTGTTACTAAAGAGCATATTGAGGTTGTTTGGCCTCAGATAGATAAGGACCATACCGGGAAAATCTCTAAGCAAGATGCAATTGCTTTTTTATCCGATGCAAAAGAAACAAACCCTTTGAATTGGATTTTCAACAAAGTAAAAAAGAATTTCAACGTTGAAAACAATTTGACTCTTCTTGTCATGATTCTTATTTCCGTTGCGATGTTTAAGGCTATTTGGCTTTTTGCCAGTAGATATACAACACAGCTGCTTGCCATTCGGGTGAGTCGAGATTTAAGACAGAGTTATTTTGAGCATATTCAATCTCTTCCTATGAGTTTTTACCAGCAGCATAATATAGGCAGCCTGTCTTCTAGAGTGGTTGGAGATGCTGGGCAAATAGCTTCTTCTATTAATTCGTGTCTTACAAATTATTTACAAACTCCCTTTACGATTTGCACCTGTTTAATTGCCTGTTTTTGTTTGTCTTGGCGTCTTTCTCTTGTTATTTTTCTAGGAATGCCGCTTATTGTGCTTCCTATTGTTCTTTTAGCAAAAAGGGTTAAAAAGGTTTCAAGACAGTTGCAAACAAACCAGGAAAAATTTGCTTCGGTTTTGATCGATTTTTTAGCGGGGATTCAAACTGTTAAGATCTTTGCTATGGAGCTTTTTTCTATAAAAAAATATCGAGAGCAAAATGAAAAAATGGCGGCTTTAGAGAGCAAAACAGCCAAATATGGGCTTTTGACTCGCCCCATTTTGCATGCAATTACAACGCTATGCTTGGCTATGGTTGTTTTGGTAGGCCTTCATGTCCTAGGTGTTGCAGTTTCTCAGCTTATTGTGTTTTGTGGTCTTTTACATATTGCCTATGAGCCTGTAAAAAAATTTGCCGATGAAAATGGAAATATTCAGCGAGGCGTTGTTGCAGCAGAGCGCATGTTTGAGGTGTTGCATCTAAGACCTCTAATTGCAGATAAACCAGGGGCTATTGATCTTCAAGAGTTTAAGAGTGAAATTGCGTTTGATCGAGTGTGGTTCCATTACCAAGGTGAATGGGTTTTAAAGGATGTTAGTTTCACTGTTAAGAAGGGAGAGACGGTGGCTCTTGTTGGGCCAACAGGATCTGGAAAATCAACTCTTGTACAATTGCTCCCCAGGTTATATGACGTTGTCGATGGCGAAATTCGTATTGACGGTAGACCGATTCATGCTTATACGCAAAAATCTCTTAGGGAAAATATTTCTTTTGTTTCTCAAAAACCCTTTTTATTTTTAGATACTATTTCTGCAAATATTGCGTTTGGTCGGGATTTTTCCATTGAGGCAATACAGCTTGCAGCGCAAAGAGCGCACGCTGATGAGTTTATTTCTAAGCTTCCACGGCAATACGACACAATGCTTGCTGAAGCTGGGCAAAACTTTTCGGGTGGACAACAGCAACGGCTAGCAATTGCAAGAGCCCTTGTTAAAAACGCTCCGATTTTAGTCCTGGATGAGGCAACCTCTGCGCTCGATGCAATCAGTGAGCTGCGTTTTCGTATGGCGATTCAGTCCCTTCATGGAGAAGTTACACAAATTATTATCGCGCATAGGCTTGCAACGATTGAGCATGCCGATAAAATCATTTATATAGAAAAAGGACAAAAGGTTGCTGAGGGGACAAAGGATGAACTTCTTGCTTGTTGCCCCCCTTTCCGAGCGATGTGGGAAGCTCTTTATACGCCTGAAGACGAGGAAGTCTCTCTGCCCGTTTCTTGATGGGCTTGTCTGTATGCTAGAGCGTCAATTTCGTTGATTTTAAGGCTCGTTTCTTCCACTAATTCTTGCATGTCCGCTGGAATTTTTGTGTCATGCATCCTTGAGTAGTGTTCAATGATTTCTTCCCATCTTTCCACCCATAGACGTACGTCATCGATTTCTTCTATTGTCGTGTTAAATCCAGATAATCTGGCTGGAGGCTGATCTAACACAAAGGGTCTTTTTTTTTCTTTTATGAGGGTTGCAAAGCATTCTTCCCAATCAGCAATCCGTGTTAAAACGCATTCCCTAAGCAAATGAAAAAAGGTTGTTTTATCTGTGAGCTGATGTCCTTTTGTCATTGTTTTTTTTGTAAGTTTTTTTATTTTCCAAAAATAATCAAGAAGAAATCCTTGTATAGGCAATTGACAGGTGCTTTGTTTTAATGTTTGTATTTTTTTTGTGGAAAGGACTTCGGATGTGTAAAAGCGTTCTAGATAGGCTAGGGCATGTAAAAGTGCAAGCCGCTCCCATTGTGATTTGGATATTGAAAGAGGAGGATGAAGGGGTTTGTGATATGCTCCTATATCACGCATATACCACTTTGTTTTGTTCACAAAGTCGTCTCTTTCAGGATCTTTTATAGTCTGGTTTGTTTCTATCTCATCGATTAAATTGCGGAGATGTAGCATTGTTTGATTTGCTGCTATTTTTCCCATTGTCTCTTGAAATGTGCGTTTATCTTGTTCTATACGCTGTAGTGTTGTGGTAGACCAATCTAATAGTTTTTCATAGCCTTTCTGTTCAGCTAAAGATCGGATATCGTATAAAAGGGTGCGCCCTGATTCAAAGGTTTGTGTGTAAAGAAGTTTTTGAAAAGCGATTTCTGCTAGTATATTCAAGCGGTCTTTGGTTTCGTGTTCTCCTAAAGCATCAGTTCTTGATGCCCTTAGAAGAGCATGTATATGTAATGAAGGGGATTGTTGAGCATCTGGTCGTGTGGCTAGCATTTTAACGGCCCAGATGCTGCGCAGTTTGATTTCTAAGTCTCTTGGGCGTTCTGCAAGCAGGCGTGCTTCAGGGGAGTTTCTTACGTAAAATGGGGGGATGCAGTTGGGTGGTGGGCTGAGATTAGGGCGGGTTTTGCTATATCGGGTATCGATAGACAACATGAAATATACCTGTTAAAGCGTAAAGGTATGCTTTGTTTTTTGTTAAATTGCAATAAATATTTTACGAATCTGTAATAGGCCTTTTTCGAAATTTCATTTTTTTTAAAAAACCGCGCTTTTTGATAGATTTAAAATCAAATTTTGAAAATAGGCTTAATAGAGCTTTTGCATAATACCAAACACGAAAAATAAATTTATATTTGAGCCGTGTGAAAGCTGCGTAAATATGAAGTTTTTTTCCGTGTTTAGTATAACCTTTAGTGACTCATTAATACAGAGTGAATGTGGTCGCAGTGGGGTTGGCCGCATGTGCACCCGACGGGCTCCCCAAGATAAACCTGGTAGCACTCTTGCTTGTCTAATGGGTTTTTGACGGAATAGAGTTTTTCGGCAATTTGTTCGATATCCCAAGTGCGAAAGGTAAGGTCGGCATCTGAGACCTCGTCTTCTTTTTCTGAAAGAGCGGTGTTTTGTAAATCATGCATTGCGCGCGATACTTGGCAAAAAGGACAATTGCAGTGAGGTTCTGGTTTGGGCATGAGTCGGTCCATACCCATAGCGCTTGATAAAGATCGGATTTTATTTAAGACCTCTTCTGGTAAAGGATCTGCGTTTGCTTGTTCTTCATTGTGTTGCAAAAGGCCTTCCATGCCTTCTGGTAACTGCGCAAACCCTACTGTCATTGTGTTTTTGGGCGCGACTTGTCCAGAGGAGGGGATCTCTTCTAAATATCTTGCATGGAAGGTGAAAACAGCTTCCAATGCTTCTTTTGTTAATCTGGGGATTTCTATGCGTCCGCCTTGTTTTAGATCTACAATAAGCACAAGGCTTGTATCCTGTAGCTCGGCGTGAATGGAAAGAACGTTATTCCAAGAGGTTGATATGTAG
>CAMFJP010000072.1 GCA_945957075.1 uncultured Chlamydiae bacterium | reverse complement strand
AATGCCAAAGGACTTGTCCCCGACATGTCTCTATAAGCCAACTACAAGCCTTCTGTTCTTTTTCAAGATTTTTTATACGGCTGTATAACATAAGTAATTAATTATCAGTATATTATAGATAAAAATTGGCGCTCCGAGGCTCCAAGTGCTAAAAAATCATTGCCTTTACAGGGCCTCTTATGTTATGATGCGTTCATATGAAAGAGATCGCAAAAAAGAAACCTCCAAAAGATGCTAGAGAAAAAGAGGTCCTACTGGGACTCATTGAACTCTATTTGCAAACGGGCAAACCCATCGGCTCCAATACGCTGAGAGAAAACGGGTTCGAACATATTAGCTCTGCGACTATTCGCAACTACTTTGCAAAATTGGAAGAGGAGGGGTTTTTAAGACAGCAACACTCTTCTGGAGGAAGGATCCCAACGCACCTAGCCTACAAGCTTTATGCACAAACGTATTTACATGCTGCAGAAACAGACTTTAAAGAAAAAGAAACGTTGAACAAACTGCTTGTACGTGAAACGCGGGAGATTGCGGGGTATTTGCAGCATGCTGCAGAAAAAATCAGCGAGCTTACAGGATGTGCTCTTTTTCTTTCCGCTCCAAGGTTTGATCAGGATTTTGTTTTAGATATTCGTTTAATGGGAATTGACAACACGCGATGTCTCTGCATTTTGATCACAGATTTTGGGCTAATTCATACAGAGCTTTTACACACAGACAAAAAACTAAGCAGCTTTACCTTAAAACGGATTGAGGCCTTTATGCGTGCTAAGATTACAGCACAGGAGGCGCCCTCTTTATCTGAAGATGAGGCCTTTATTGCCTCTCATTTTTACAGCGAGGTAATGCTGCGTCATATTGTGGGTTATGCAAACTTTAGTTCCGAAGATATCTATAAAACAGGCTTTTCAAGGCTTTTGCGCTTTCCCGATTTTAACGATGCGTGTGCCCTTGCAAACGGTCTTGCTCTTTTTGAAAATCCAGGAGCACTGCGCGGACTACTTAAAGAATGTGTTTCGATGAATCATCTCTCTTGTTGGGTTGGGGATGAAATGCTAGCGGCTTCTTGTTCGATTATTGCAGCTCCCTACCATATCAATCAAATTCCAGTAGGGGCTATTGCGATCTTGGGGCCTCACCGCATTGAATACAAAAAACTGTTTAGAATTTTACATGCAGCAGCTGAATGTATTAGCGAAACACTGACAAAGAGTATTTACAAATTCAAAATCACATACAGACAGCCAAGCAACGCACAGGCCTCTGATGTGCTACATAAAACCCCCTATTTCTTATTAGAAGACAAATCAAGGAGCTAAAGACATGTTAGACGACCCCCCACCAATGCCACTTCCCCCTTCTCCAGAAGAGACAGGACATCTTGCGGAGCTCCAAGAGTACAAAGAGAAATATATGCGCGCTCTTGCCGATATGGAAAACCTGCGCAAACGTGTTTACAAAGAAAAACAGGAAGGGATCCGTTTTGCAATCGAAGATGCGCTGCTCGATTTTTTAACACCCATTGACAATCTGGAAAATGCGCTAAAATTTACAGGGCAAATGTCAGAAGAAACAAAACTCTGGGCACAGGGTTTTTCGATGATTCTTAATCAATTTAAACAAGCGCTGCAGCAACAAGGCATCACTCCCTTTGATTCTGTGGGCGCTGTGTTCGATCCTCATCAGCACCAGGCCATTGAGGTCGTTGAGGTGCAAGATAAGCCAGAGGGCATTGTCTTAGAGGAGTGCACAAAAGGATATAAAAGCGGCGAGCGTACTGTAAGACCCGCTCGCGTAAAAATTACAAAAATTCATCACACAGAGGAGTCTTCACTATGAGTCAAAAAAAAGGTAAAATTATTGGCATCGACCTTGGAACAACAAATTCTTGCGTTGCTGTCATGGAAGGTGGCGTTCCAAAAGTCATCGCCAACGCGGAAGGTGCTAGAACCACGCCCTCTGAGGTTGCCTACAAAGGCCAAGAGCGTTTAGTTGGAGCTGCCGCTAAAAGGCAAGCTGTAACAAATCCGAAAAACACGATCTACTCTGCCAAGCGTTTTATCGGAAGAAAACTAAAAGAGGTTGCTTCTGAAATTAAAACAGTCCCCTATAAAGTTACAGAAAATGCTCAGGGAGATGCGGTATTTGAAGTCGACGGAAAAATGCTAACGCCGGAAGAGGTGGGGGCACAGGTTCTTATTAAAATGAAAGAGACAGCAGAGGCCTATCTTGGCGAGAAGGTTACAGAAGCTGTTATTACGGTACCAGCTTACTTTAACGACGCGCAAAGACAATCTACAAAGGATGCTGGGCGCATTGCAGGTCTTGATGTTAAAAGAATTATCCCAGAGCCTACAGCTGCAGCTCTAGCTTACGGCCTTGACAAGCAACATGAGAAAAAAATTGTTGTGTTTGACCTTGGGGGTGGAACTTTTGACGTTTCAACGCTAGAAATTGGAGATGGGGTCTTTGAAGTCCTATCCACAAATGGAGATACGCATCTTGGGGGAGACGATTTTGACAATGTGATCCTACACTGGATGCTTGCAGAATTTAAAAAAGAGCATAGCATAGATCTAAGTCAAGATAAAATGGCGCTGCAAAGATTGCGCGATGCGGCGGAAAAGGCTAAAATTGAGCTTTCTGGAACACAATCTACAGAGATCAATCAACCCTTTATTACGATGGATGCCTCTGGACCCAAGCACCTGGCACTAACACTTACGCGTGCAAACTTTGAAAATCTCTCTCATGATTTGATTGCACGTCTTGAAGAGCCCTGCCTTAAGGCTCTAAAAGATGCTAGGCTGTCAAAAGAGCAAATCGATGAGGTCATTTTAGTAGGGGGCATGACGCGCATGCCAGCTGTCGAGAAAAAAGTGCGCGATATTTTTGGAAAAGAGCCGCATAAAGGGGTAAATCCGGATGAGGTTGTGGCAATAGGCGCTGCAATTCAAGGTGGTGTTCTCACGGGGGATGTCAAAGAGGTCCTTCTTCTTGACGTCATTCCTTTGACGCTTGGCATTGAGACAATGGGGGGCGTGATGACTCCTCTTGTTGAGCGCAATACAACCATTCCGACACAAAAAAAGCAGGTATTTTCCACTGCAACAGACAATCAACCAGCTGTGACGATTGTTGTTCTGCAAGGAGAGCGTCCTATGGCAAAAGACAATAAGGAAATCGGTCGTTTCGATCTTACAGATATTCCTCCAGCGCCAAGAGGAATGCCTCAAATTGAAGTAGCATTCGATATCGATGCAGATGGTATTTTACATGTCTCTGCCAAAGACATGCAATCTGGCAAGCAGCAAAAAATTCGCATTGAAGCCAAATCAGGGCTAAGCGAACAAGAAGTCAAACGCATGCTAAAGGATGCGGAAGAGCATGTAGAGGACGATAAAAAGCGCAAAGAGGAAGTACAAGTGCACAATGAAGCCGATGCACTTGCATTTCGTGCACAAAAATCGCTAGACGAGTATAAAGAACGTTTGCCAGCGCAACTTGTGTCCGAAATCCAAGGGAAGATTGACGCTGTAAAAAAGGCTCTTGAAAGCAAAGATGTTGCAGGGATGCGGCAGGCAACCGAAGCTCTCAACACGTGCATGCAAAAAATTGGCGAGGCAATGCAACAGCAGGCTGGGTCGCCCCCTCCTCCTCAGCAGGACTCTTCCAGCTCTAAAAAGCCTGATATCGAAGAGGCGGAAGTAGAAATCCTCGACGACGAAAACAAGAAAAAATAGGTTTCACATGATGCACACCAAAAAACCAGAGCTGATTGGCGCACATATGTCAGCAGCTGGAGGTGTGCATCATGCCCTTTTAGAAGGCGCTAAAATTGGTGCCACAACAATTCAGCTGTTTACAGCAAATCAAAAGCAATGGCACAGTAGTCCCATTTCTGAAAAAGAATGCGGGCTTTGGCAAGAGGCTCTAGAAAAAACCGGGATTTCTTCTGTCATGAGCCATGACAGCTACCTGATTAACCTTGGCTCCCCAAACCCAGATGTTTTGCATAAAAGTCAGCATGCATTTGCCAAAGAGATTAAAAGATGCCATCAGCTAGAACTTGCTTTTTTAAATTTTCATCCAGGAGCCGCTACCACCTCAACAACCGAGGCCTGCCTAGAGCAAATCATTAAAAGCCTCACAGATCTCCGCCCTACAATAGAGAAGGGTGCAACACGCCTTCTTATCGAAACAACGGCAGGACAGGGAACAGTTGTTGGATGGAACTTTGAGCATATTGGCTACCTTGTCTCTGCTCTGCACTCGATTATTCCTATTGGCGTGTGCATCGATACGTGTCACATTTTTGCAGCCGGCTACGATATCGGTTCTAAAGCAGGATGGGATGAGACTCTACATGCGTTTGAAACCCACATTGGACTCAAACACCTATACGCTCTCCACGTTAATGACTCTATGAACCCTTTAGGTTCTAGAAAAGACAGACATGCCCCTCTTGGCGCAGGATGCATTGGCATAAACGCTTTTAAGGCGATGATGCAACATCCAAAACTAAGACATCTACCAAAATACCTAGAAACCCCCGAAGGGCCTCCCCTTTGGGAAAAAGAAATCGCTCTACTGAGAACCTTTGCCCATGAAACACATAAAGCTTTGTAATATTCAAGAAACGCTAATCGGACAACCGATCCGTGTTGCCGGATGGGTGCGCACTGTCCGTGCGCAAAAAAGTTTTGCCTTTGTCGAAATCAATGATGGATCACAATTATCCAGCTTGCAAGTGATTGCTTCCCCAGAATCTGCCTCTACTTTAACAACAGGCAGCGCTGTCATGATAGAGGGCACACTTTCTGCAAGTCCAGGTCACAAACAAAAATGGGAACTGCATGCAGAAAAAATCACAGTCTGCGGCACGTGTCCTGCAGACAACTATCCTCTACAAAAAAAACGGCACTCTTTTGAATTTTTGCGCACAATCGCACACTTGCGCCCACGCACAAATACTCAATCGGCCGTGCTACGCGTGCGCAATGCACTAGCCTTTGCAACCCACCAATTTTTTCAAGAAAGGGGCTTTATTTATGTTCACACGCCGATTATCACAGCGTCTGACTGCGAAGGAGGAGGTAAACAGTTTCTTGTGACAACCCTCGATGTTAACTCCCCTCCAAGGCATAGCGATGGAAAGGTCGATTTTTCACACGATTTTTTTCAACATCCAGCCTACCTTACAGTCTCAGGTCAGCTAAATGGGGAGGCGCTGGCTCTTGCTATGGGAGATATTTATACGTTCGGCCCCACTTTTCGGGCTGAGAACTCCAACACCTCAAGACACCTTGCAGAATTTTGGATGATAGAACCGGAGATGGCCTTTGCGGATTTACAAGACAATATGGAATGTGCCGAAGCCTATCTTAAATACCTCATTAACTACATTTTAAAAAAATGCCCTGAAGATATGGAATTCTTCGATACATTTATCGAAAAAGGTCTGATACAACGCCTAAAACTTGTGGAAGCATCGGCGTTTGCCCATCTAACCTACACAGAGGCGGTCGATATTCTAAAATCTTCGTCCAAATCATTTACATTCCCTGTCGCCTGGGGTATCGATTTACAATCAGAACATGAGCGGTATCTTGCCGAAGAATATTGTCAAAAGCCAGTCATCCTCACTGACTACCCCCAATCGATTAAAGCATTTTATATGCGCGGCAACGCAGATGGTAAAACCGTTGCTGCCATGGACGTTTTGGTTCCACACATCGGAGAAATCATTGGGGGCTCTCAAAGGGAAGAGCGTCTTGATCTTCTTAAAGAAAAAATTAATGCTTTTGGCCTCCCCGAAGAAGCCTACTCATGGTACCTCCAGCTTCGAGAATTTGGGAGCGTTCCCCATGCAGGCTTTGGCGCTGGATTTGAGCGCCTTGTGCTATTTGCAACGGGGATGGAAAATATTCGCGATGTCATCCCCTTTCCGCGATTTCCAGGTCACGCTACATTTTAAAATAGATTAAAAAAGCATAAGCTAATATAATTAACTAACTAATATTTATAATATAGGTAATATTATGTTAGCTGTATCTGCTGAAATGCGTGCACCCCTTTCCCGCCCCCATTTTACCCCAGATGATATTACAGCCCTCAAAACTAAAGCAATTGGACTCAGACACCTCTCCTCTGCAGAGGAGCTCTCTCAAAATCTGCAACGTGGGGCACGCAATGGATGTGCTTTTAATATTACATTTCAACGCAGTGAAGACGGTCATCGCCAAACGATGCTAGATCGTCTAGAAACAGATGGACCACAGCACATTGTTCATGAATACAACAGGGCTGTTAGAGAGGCCTTTAACAACTCTTTTAACATGGATCTTAGCGGCTTTATTAATCCAGGGCATACGCACGTTGAAGAAGTAATAAATAAGGTAGCAAAATCTATGCGCTTTGTACTGGTTGACTACGCAAACTGTGGCACGCCAGCCGATGCGGATATGTATAGTGGACTGGGCAGGTATCCCAAATCCTATATCAATGCAAGCAGGATGAAGGCCACACTGCCCCCATTCGAACCAAGTCGCATCTCTTTAAGCCCTACAACCGTTTTAGATCGGCAGCTTGGTGAGAGGTTAAAGAATGAAATCATGGACCAATTTATGGAAAATCTCACTCATACACTGCGCACACACCTCCCCGCATTTGAAGACGACATTATGCTCAAGTTCCTTAGCACACAGGATGGGGCAAGAACAGTTTAACCAGTATACTACCACTCTGTTTTTTGAAGGCGCTCTTTTAGCGCGCTAGCCTCTGCGAGGAGTGCTTTAGGGAGTGTGGGGCCAAAGGTTGCAAGATAGGTAGCGATGGACTCGGCCTCTTGCTCCCAGGCGCCAAGATCGACGTGGATAAGTTCGTCCAAGGCAACGTTAAGTCCTTGGACATCGAGTGTCGAAGGAAGAAGACCTATCGGCGAGGGAGTCGCCGGCGCCTGATTTTGGGTGCGCTCAAAAATCCATTTTAGAACACGTATATTGTCTCCAAACCCTGGCCATAGCCAATTGCCAGCTCTGTCTTTACGAAACCAGTTGACATGAAAAATTTTAGGCGGATCTACAATCCGCGCACCAACATCAAGCCAATGCTGAAAATAGCTACCCATATCATAACCACAAAAGGGAAGCATGGCAAAGGGATCCCGACGGACCATGCCAACAGTGCCTGTAGATGCAGCTGTTGTTTCGGAGGAGAGTGTGGCCCCAATAAATACACCATGCGTCCAATTAAATGT
>CAMFJP010000071.1 GCA_945957075.1 uncultured Chlamydiae bacterium | reverse complement strand
CTCATAGAGTGCCCGTTTTTCCGTTACAAATTGAAGTAATGATATCTTAGACAAAAAGCTCTCTTTACTAAGAGGCATTGCAAAATAAGAACCAATCAATACCCCCCACACAATACATCCAGAAGAGAGCCACACCCCCAAATCAAGCATACGCTTTGCATTACCCTTAACGTTTGGGAACTTACGCTTAAGTAAAAGTGCAATCGCAAGAAAAATAAATCCGTACCCTGCATCCGCAATAATCATAGAAAAAAAGAGGGCAAACGACCAAAACACCCAAGAGGAAGGATCTTTATCTGTAGTCGATGGCACATCATAAATATTTACAAGATCCTCTCCCATATGCCCACACCCATGATTTTCCATATATGTAGGTGTAGCTTGTCCAGGATCTATGGCAATGGGTTCTGCATATACTGCCATTTTTTCTGTCATCGCATGAAAGTCTACAAGCTTTGTTTTGGGAATCCATGCTTCAATAGAAAATAGGGCATGATCTAGCGGCAAGGAGACTCCTTTTCTTGCACAATCTAAATGGTGAGCATCGAGTTCATCAAGCCACCGCTTATGCAGCGCTGAAAGGTAAGGAACACAGTTTTTCACATCCTCTTCCAAGATCTTGAGTTTTTCGCGCACACAAACAAGCTCTTGCCTTAACCTGCTAAGAGGAACTTCAATATACATTTCCATCATGTCAGGATACCGCTCTTTTTTAGCGCTAATCCCAATAAAATAATCCAAATCGTATTCGGTATTGATGTATAGAACATGTTCTGGAAGCGGTCTATCTTCGGCTTTTGAAATAGCTCTACAAAAAAACTGAATGACACGACGTCCATTTTTCTCAATATAGTGGATATCTTCCTGAGAAAAATCTCCAAAGGGGGCCACACGTGCAATCTCCACCTCTAGCCTACGGGCATCAGAAGAGAGTTGATCTATCGAGGACTGCATTGATACGATATTTTCTGCCATTTCATCCAACATACTCTCTTGGGCAGCCACAGCAGACATAGGGGGATATTTCTTCAAAATTCGCATTGCAGAAAGAAGAGTTTCTGCTCGTGCAGAAAACGCCTTTTGCGGTTTTTTAGCTCCTGGAATAAATTCAATAAACCCCTCCTGCTGAGCCTGTGCAAAAAATAGATCTAAGTCCTTCTGAAGACCGACAATAAGATATTTTTTTACATCGATAATCATGAAACACCCAAAATTTTTTGCTTAGCAACCTTTGCCTGCGCAATGCTTGCCAGCTGCTGATCTCCAAGGAAAATTTTAATCCTTTTAATCGTAGAGGAAATACGCGGAATCATAATCTTTTCAAAAAGATTCACGCGGATAGAAACAGCTTTCAGTTCCTCTTCCAAAAGCCTTTTTTTCTCCTTCACCGTGCGCACATGCTCTCTTAATTCAATAAGCTGTCTTAAGACCGCAACTGCAGAGTCTATCCAGAGAGGCGTATCAAAAAGGGCATAGGAAGATGCGGTAAAAATCACCTGCTCATAAACAGGTGTGTCAATGCCCGCAATGTTTTCCGTTTTAACCACAACCTTTTCTATATCGATAGAGGCAAAAAGATCCCCTGCACGAAGATCGGATAGCAAAACAGAAAACCCTTTAGCCCGCTCTACAGTTGTTTCAAACTGTTGAGATAGCGCAGAAATTAAAGCCTGCGCTTCACTCACCTCAGCCTGGAGCATCGCTTTCTTTAGTTGAAGCGTTGGTAAGTAGGTTTGTAGTCGCTTTAACTTTAATTCCTCAGAGCGAAGCTCTGTCTTTGTAAGCTTAACGCGCTCCACGTTCTCTATCCCCTTGGCCAAAACGTCCATATTTTTCAATTAGACCTTGCTTCATGCCAACCTCGTGAGACTCAAAACACTCTCCCAAAATTTTCCAACCAAGATCCAAGGCCTCTTCAAGCTGTAAATTCACATTAAGATTCATAAGCCGCGCTTCAAAATGATCGGAAAAGCGCAGAAGTTTTTCATCCCACTTAGAGAGCTTAAAGCCCATACTTTGCCGCTCTTTAGCCTTTTTAGATTCAGCATAAAGTCGTATTAACGTATTGGCAAGATCCCCATGATCCTCTCTTGTCGCTTTGCCAATTACCATTTGCTTCAACCGAGACAAAGAACCAAAAGGATCAATGCGCCCTCCATGAAGATAAAACTGCCCCTCTGTGATGTATCCTGTATTATCAGGAACTGGATTTGTCACATCGCCACCTGGCATCGTAGTTACAGCAATAATAGTAATCGATCCCTTCCCAGTGTCTACAGCGCGCTCATAGCGCAAAGCAAGATCTGAATAAAGAGAGCCCGGATACCCCCGATTAGAAGGGATTTGATCCATTGTAATTGCAATTTCTTTCAAAGAATCTGCAAATGCTGTCATGTCTGTTAAAAGTACCAACACATCTTTATCCAAAGCTGCAAACTGCTCGGCACACGCAAGAGCCATATCGGGAACAAGCAAACACTCTACAGCCGGATCTGTGGCCATATGAATAAACATAGCCGTTTTTTCAAGGGACCCTGCGCTCTCTGCATTTTCAATAAAGGCTCTGTAATCATCAAAACGCAGCCCCATGCCTCCAATAATCACAACGTCAGCATCGGTTTGATTAGCAATACGCATTAAAAGATTATTATAAGGCTCCCCTGCAATAGAAAAAATAGGGATTTTCTGCGACTTCACAAGACAGTTAAACACATCGATCATAGGAATATTTGTCCGCACAAGATCACTTGGAATAATGCGTCTGACAGGATTAAATGAAGGGCCGCACCCCTCTATCTCCTCTCCAATCAAAGGAGGCCCCCCATCGATCGGCTCTCCTGTTCCATTAAACCGTCTTCCAAGCAAATTTTCCCCAAAACAGACATGCATCTGTCTCCCAAGAAAGGTCACCTGGTCATTTGTAAAAATTCCCCGTGTATTTTGAAAGCATTGTAGCGTCACAACCTCTTTATCAATACGTAAGACAGAAGCATATGTCGAGCCCCCTCTTTGCTTGCGTACTTTAGCAAGTTCCCCTAGAAAAACGCCCTCTGCGTGCACTGTTAAAAGATTGCCCCGCATGCTGACAATGCGATTGTAGACCTTTTTCATCTATGCGCCCTCTGCTCTATCTTTTCATGTATGCGCTTCATGCCCACCGTATACCCCTCAGAGGCAGCTGGCATGAAATTTAAATTCTTCACTTCGTTTTGCAATTCAAGGAAAAAGCCCCTCGCCTCTTCATGATTCGAAAAAGGGAAATGCGTTGTAAATACTTTGTATATCAATTGGAATAAAGGAATTTGCCTTGCAAGTGGACAATACGCATCCTCTTTATCAAACGCATTTTGTTGGAGGTAGACAAAATCATAAAACTCAGCAAGTAAATAGGTGACAAAATCTTTAAGGGAGATCCCTTCTTCACCCACAACTTCCATGCGCCTACCAATCTCATCTCCAGAACGTAAAAGAGCGCCAGCCTTTGCCACCATTTTATCCCAATCCTCTACTTTCAAACTAAGCTCTTGCCCAACAACTTCAATATACTTACTCCAAGAAATCAAAGGGTCAATCGCAGGGTATTTTCTTGCATCCGAACGCTCTCGAGAAAGACCCAAAAATGCCCCAACAGAGGCCAAAGTAGCCTGGGTAACAGGCTCTTCAAAGTTTCCGCCAGCTGGGGAAACAGCTCCCCCAATCGTCAAGGAACCTATTTTTTTATCTTTCATGACAAGAACACCAGCCCTTTCATAAAACGCTGCAATCCTAGAAGCTAGATAGGCAGGAAAAGCCTCTTCTCCTGGAATTTCTTCAAGCCTTCCAGACATTTCCCGCATCCCTTGAGCCCATCTTGAGGTAGAGTCTGCTAAAAGAAGAACATCTAGCCCCATCTGTCTATAGTACTCTGCAATCGTAGCTCCCATGTAAATCGAAGCCTCCCTTGCTGCAACAGGCATAGAAGAAGTGTTACAAATAATCACAGTTCTTTCCATGAGAGGCGCCCCGCTATGCGGGTCTGTCAGGTGAGGGAAGGTGCGGAGCACCTCAACGACCTCCCCAGCTCTTTCCCCACACGCCACAATCACAACGATATCAACAGAACTATACTTGGAAAGGTGATGCTGCAACACCGTTTTGCCAGCTCCAAAAGGCCCTGGAGTACAAAAAGTACCCCCCTTTAACAAAGGAAACTGAGTGTCAATAATACGTTCGCCAGTATCCATCATCTGCTCTGGAGCCACCCTTTCTCCCACACACAAAGGAACTTTTACGGGCCACTTTTGAACCATTGTAAATGCATGCTCATGTCCTTGTGCATCTACCCCCTTTGCAACCACCGTATCAATCGTATAAGAACCTGGTTTGATTACCCAATTAAGAGTACAGCTCTCATGAAAAGAGAACGGCACCATAATCTCATGCCGAAACCGTCCCTCTGTTGTAAACCCAAGGACATCCCCCCGTGCAACGGTATCACCAAGTACTGCTTGAGGGTGATAATCCCAATGTCTTTTACGATCAAGCGGTGGAATATAAATACCCCGAGACAAAAAAAGACCCGTTGCATCGGCGATTTTTTCCAAAGGGTTCTGCAGCCCGTCGACAATCGAGGTCAACAGCCCAGGGCCCAGCTCCGCTTCCAAAAGAGAAGAGGAAAAAGCAACAGGCGATCCAAGCTTTACCCCTCGCGTATCTTCAAATACTTGAATTTTTGCAACCGAACCTGCAATCTCAATCACCTCAGCCTTTAAATGCGCGTCTCCAACCTGCACCATACACACCTCTCCTTGAAGGATATGCCCTTCAAAAAGAATATGCAGTAAGTTTCCAAACGCTTTAACAACAGTTCCTGTCGCTGTAACTTTCGTCATGATCAATTCCCTTCAATAAGAGTGTGCAAAAGAAGTGCTCCTTGCTCTTCATCCAACTCATACCATTGCTTTGCAATCATCAGCTGCGCGCCATAGGCTAAAACAGCATCGATCGAAAATAATTTTCCTTCAGCCAAAGCTGCAATTTTCTGAAATCGCCACCTTCCCAATGCCTTATACTGCTCCCAAGGATCTAGTCCACAAGAAGATAACGCCTCTTGTAAAGAGAGAAATTCTTGAGGGAAAGTAAACCTCTCCGCATCGCGCCCCGCCATAAGGTAGGCTACAAAAGCATCTGAAGGATCTTCATATTCCAACTCTACAGCCAGATCTCTGCCAAGATCGTGACAACGCATCGCAACAAGCGTCAACCGCCACTTTCTTTCAAAGTCAAGATACTGATGTAAAAACCCCCGGCTTCTAGAGCTCTCTTCCTGAAAAAACCGGACAATAACCTCGGAAAAATGCCGCACTTTGCTAGCAGAGGTCTCATACTGATCCAGAACATCAAAAACATAATCTGGAAGGACATTACGAATTAAAAGCGCCTCATCGAGCTCTTTCTCGCTCAAATTTCCCAAAGAATTTAAAGGCTCTTCCATAAACAAAGAACGAATATTTAAGATGTCTATATAACGCGTCAAGACGTCCATAGACTCAAGGCCTTTTTTATCCCAACTAACAAGAGAGCGAAGCTCTTGCATATCCATCTCAGGCCTCTCTCCTAAAACCAAAGGGGGAAGCGCCGGCACAACAAAAAAATAAGAGGTCACCTATCCTCCAAAGACAAGATCTCGAAAGTCTTTGCGCACATAACCAGATACAATTTCCTGCAAAGCACCATCTGAAATATCTATCATCATATTCTCTTTATGCAACTCAATACGCACGCCACCACCAATATCTGCAAGAAGTACACTCTTTTCCTGCAGTCTATCTAAAATATGATTCACAAGAAGAGCATTCACCTCACGAGGAGAAACAACCGCTGGAATATAAGCACTTACCTTGGCATCCATTCCCTCTTTATCTATAGCATCTACAACTGCCGTAATAAGGCGCGCAATCACATCGGGTTTGCGCATGTCACCAGAAATAAGAGAGCGGAGCCCCGAGAAAAAAAACTTATCCTCTATCCACCCCTTTAACGTCTCTACAGCTTGTGCACAGGCATGCTTCAAAGAGGCATGAAACATCTCTTTTTCCTTTTGAATCTCCATACGAGCCGCAGCATGCATATTCTCTGCAAGCCGCTTTGCATCTTCCACAATCTGCAAAGCCTCAGCGCGCGCACCTTCTATTACACGTGCAGCCTCGGCTTGAGCTGGCTCGAGAGTTTGCTTGCGCAGCTCATCGCAGATCTTTTTAACCTTATCCTTCCCCGTCTCTAATCCCTTCATAAATCGATCCCCAACTAACAAGTTCAGCTTCAGTTTTCCTGTGCCATAGATATTTTGCAATACAATTTGCACAAAACTCTTCTTACTTATACTATAAAAATTATTAACAGGTAATGATTATGAAAAGGTTTTTTTGCATCAGTATATGCTCTCTTTGCATTGTAAGCCTCACTTCTTTACATGCAAATGATGATATAGATCAACTTGGCAAACAAACAGACGATCTATACCGCGTGGGCGCTGCATCAGAAGATGGCAGCTATACAGCACTCAGCTCCTCCATGCTAGGTTGGGGAATTGCGATTGGGATCGGGATTGGAATTCTAGCAGCTGTTCTCCACTCCAGCACAGCACAACAAAAATAATACCAAACACGGAAAATAAATTCATATTTGAGCAGGGTGAAAGCTGCCGAAAATCTTCGAACGCAAGTACCATAGTATTAAATCAATACGATAGCACTGGCGTTCGAAGGGTTTCGACGTTTTGACGCGCTCAAACATGAATTCATTTTTCGTATTCGGCATTAAACCTCTTGCATAACTCCATTTGTTTGGTAGCGCCGCGCTTTTTGGCAGCTTTAAACCCAAATTTCTCGGCAATATGCCTTCATATTACCTTGAAAATTGGGTTTAAAGGTGCTCAAAAATCACAAACGTTACCAAACAAAGCAAAATCCGAAAGAAATCGGACGTGAAATTATTTATTTCTTTTGATATAACGGCAGTTCATAACAAGGGAAAAATCATGGCACCTTTTTTAGCTGCTCTACTTGCCTTTTCGAAAATAAATGCTTCCAATATAGAGTGGGAGGAGTACAAATACCAGGCACTGCAATATCAACACGAAGCAGAAGGATGGTGCAATACAGAAAAAGCTGAAAAAATGATGAATCTCATCTATACCACTCGCCCTGATATATGTGTTGAAATCGGCGTGTTCGGTGGCTCATCGATTTATCCAACAGCGCAAGCTCTAAAGTATATAGGTCAAGGCGTCGTCTACGCTATTGATCCTTGGGAAACAAGCGCTTGTCAAGTAGGCTATGATCCTACAGATCCAAACTATG